>NZ_CBCHRQ010000018.1:0-19078 GCF_965064355.1 Aquiluna sp. | reverse complement strand
CACACCTTCTGGTGGGAAGGCATCGATGGCACAAGAGTCTTCTCACACTTCCCCTCGGCAGACACCTACATCTCTGAACTCTCCGGTGAAGAGTTGGCTCACGCTGAGAAGAACTTCTCGGAAAAGGGTCGCGCGTCAATTTCGCTCGTGCCATTTGGTTGGGGCGATGGCGGCGGCGGACCAACCCGCGAAATGATAGCCGCGGCTTACCGCACCAGCGATCTCGAGGGTTCGCCAAAGGTGTCCATGGGAACGGCCGATGAGTTCTTCTCCCAGGCTCGAAGCGAGTATGCAAATGCTCCGGTCTGGCGAGGTGAGATGTATCTCGAACTGCACCGCGGGGTGTTGA
Source organism: Aquiluna sp. (assembly GCF_965064355.1). Classification (NCBI taxonomy): domain Bacteria; kingdom Bacillati; phylum Actinomycetota; class Actinomycetes; order Micrococcales; family Microbacteriaceae; genus Aquiluna; species Aquiluna sp. Next base: position 18,729 of record NZ_CBCHRQ010000018.1, on the reverse strand, counting down.
CCTCACAGCACAGAACCAAGCAGGGGAACCGTCGCAACGAGGGACTGCTGCGAGAGGCCGAGCTTTGGGCGAGCTATGCAACCCTCAGGGCAGGCAATACCTACCCAAGCGACAAGTTTGAAGAGATTTGGCAGAGCATTCTGCTGATGCAGTTCCACGACATTTTGCCTGGCACGGCTATCGCCTGGGTTTACAAAGAGGTTGAGAATCGGCACGCCGAGATCACCGGCGAGCTGCTCGAGATTATCAACTCATCGCTCAGCGCTTTGGCAAACGACCCATCAGCCGGCGCAGCGACGCAGACATTGACAGCGAATGCGATGTCGGTTGCACGAAATGGTGTTGCTGGGCTTGGCTTAGGCACACCAAGCACTCTCGCCAAAGCATCTTCAATCGTTCAGCAGGACGAATTTATAGTTCTCGAGAACGAAGAGTTGCGCGTGCGAGTTGATAGATCGGGTCGCATTGTGTCTCTGTGGTCTTTGGCAACAAATCGCGAGGCAATTGCACCCGGTATTCCCGCAAACGAGTTGCACCTGCACAATGACAACCCAACGCGCTGGGATGCTTGGGACATCGACGAACACTACCGAAACTCGAAGCAGGTGTTAGACGCTGTTGATCAGTTCGATGTTAGACAGCGAGCCGATGGCAGCGCGGTAATCGAAACCAAGCGCGTGCTCCGCTCTGCCTCGCAAAAAGCCAGCACGATTGTGCAAACCATTCGACTCGAGCCGGGTGCAAAGTCAATCGACATCGGTTTCGAAATTGATTGGCACGAGAACGAGAAAATGCTCAAGCTCGCTTTTCCGATTGACATTCACGCAGAGGAAGTCGCGGCAGAAACGCAGTTTGGTTTCGTCAAGCGCCCAACTCACGAAAACACAAGTTGGGATTTTGCCCGCTTCGAGTCCTGCCAACACAAATATCTCTATTTGAACGAGAAAGACTGGGGAGTTGCGATTGCCAACGACTCAACCTACGGATTTGACGTTCAACGAACCACCGAGGCCAACGGAGCAACAGTCACCAGCGTGCGTTTCTCACTGCTGCGCTCAACCAAGTTTCCAGACCCGGAAGCCGATCAGGGTAGGCACACGATGAATTTCAAGCTTCGCCCTGCGGCGACAATAGAAGACGCGGTGAGCCTGGGTTACGACCTAAACAACCCAGCGCGTCAGGTGCAGGGCAACCGAACGGTAGCGCCACTGGTGAATAGTTCTGCCGACCAGGTAGTTGTCGAGACTGTGAAGCTTGCCGAGGATGGCAGCGGTGACCTGATCGTGAGGCTCTATGAGTCGACGGGCGGTCGCGCCGACAGTCGAATCAGCTTTGCCGGGGTCGCCGAAGAGATTTGGCTTACCGATTTCTTGGAGCTGCCAACCTCAGCCGATCGGATCGCCGGTGACGCTATTGACTTGCAATTTAGGCCTTTTCAGGTGATCACACTGCGAGTTTCAGGACTTAAAATTGACTAGCCAGGGCGGCAAAACGATGATTCAACCACTGGAAAGTAGAGATCCGGGCTGGAACACCCTGCCACCCCGAGCTGCGCTTAGGACTGACGCCGCAACCACCAACCTCAACGGAATGTGGCGTTTTCGGTGGCTACCTCGGGTTGTTGACGCAAGCTCGGCACCAAAGTTTGACCAAGGTCACAACGAACTCATTCCGGTGCCGGCAAGTTTCGTCATGCCGCACCTCGACAAGTTTCTAAAGCAACCCCACGGTCTTCCCAGCTACACCAACGTCAACTACCCCTTTGCAATCGACCCTCCTTACCCGCCAGATCACAATGGCGTCGGTGAGTATCAGCGCGAGGTTAGCTGGGATGTGCCGCCGACCAGCGCGGTCTTGAGATTTGACGGTATCGAAGGTGCTGCCGACGTCTGGTGGAACGACGAATATCTGGGCTCTGTTCGAGGCAGTCGTCTCCCGAGCGAATTTGATATCAGCGGTCGCGCAAATACAAACAACATCCTCACGCTGCGCGTTTACACTTTCAGCGCTGCGTCATATCTTGAAGATCAAGATGAATGGTGGCTGCCGGGAATCATCCGCGACGTTTCGGTAATTGCTCGCCCAAAGCTTTCAATCGAAGATGTGGCCGTCGAAGCCGACTGGATTAACGGAGTAGCCAAACTTCGCGTGCGAGTGAAGACAAGTATTGCCGGCAGTGCAGTAAGCATGCAGCTGGTTGAAACCGATACGACTTTGCAGCACGGTCAAATTGCAACAATCGAAGCAGCAAAGCCCTGGACGGCCGAAACGCCAAACCTATATACGTTGCGGGTTAGCACTTCAATTGACAGTCAAGCCGGTGAAACCGTTGAGATAAAGGTCGGATTCAGAACCGTTGCAATTAAGGGAACGGTCTTTACCGTGAACAATGTGCCGATTCAACTTCGTGGAGTCAACCGACACGAGCACCACCCGCTATTTGGCCGCACTGTCGACGAAGACACGGTACGCAAAGAGTTGGCGCTTATGAAGCGCAGCAACATCAACGCGATTCGAACTTCGCACTATCCGCCATCGACTTTACTGCTGGATTTGGCAGACGAAATGGGTTTCTGGGTCATCGATGAGTGCGATCTAGAAACCCACGGATTCGGCAACGTTGGCTGGGTCGACAACCCAACCGACGACCCGAAATGGGAAGCCGCGATTGTTGACCGAGCGGTTCGAATGGTCGAGCGCGATAAGAATCACGCGAGCATCGTCATGTGGTCGCTTGGTAATGAGGCCGGGGTTGGCCGCAATTTAGGTTCGATGGCCAAGGCTATGAAGTTGATTGACGGCTCGAGACCGCTGCACTACGAGGGTGACCAAGACTGTGAGCACGTTGATGTGTGGAGCATGATGTATCCGCCGGTCTCTCACGTTGAGCAAGTTGGTCTCGGCACAGAAGAGCCACTCGAAGACCCAACGCTTGATGCACGCAGAAGAAACATGCCATTCGTGCTCTGCGAATATGCGCACGCCATGGGAACCGGTCCAGGTGGACTAACCGAGTACCAAGAACAGTTCGACAAACACCCTCGACTCATGGGTGGGTTTATTTGGGAGTGGTTAGAGCACGGCATCACAACAATCGAGAACGGCATCACCAAAACCAATTACGGTGGTGACTTCGGTGAACCACTTCACGACGGCAACTTTGTGATTGACGGGCTCGTTAGTTCGACTCGCGAACCACGCGCTGGGTTGCTCGACTTGGCCGCGGTTTACACCCCGGTATCGATGAGCTTGAACGACTCAGGTTCAGAACTCACCATGATCAGCCGACTCGACTTCATGGACACTTCGCACCTGAGTTTGCAGTGGAAGATTGAAAGCGAAAACAAAACTGTCGGCTCTGGCGTCATCGCCTACCAACCTCTCACCGCACGTGAAACCAGAGTTCTACGTTTTCCTGAAGAAGTTTCTGCAGGGCTGCAGCAGAACACCGGAGTGCTAACGGTTTGGCTCGCAAACGAAACAGCGAGCTGGGCAATTCCAGCCGGCTGGGTTGTTGCAAGCGCGCAGTGTGTTTCATCCCAAGGCGCATTGCAAGAATTACCGGTGACGACTTCGTCGCACTCTCTTTCTGAAGTTCTTGAAATTTGCAGAGAAACCGGAAGACCGGTTCGCATCGGCAAAACCCCTGTGGCCGATTGGGCAATCAGCCTGTGGCGAGCACCGACCGACAACGACCTCAGAACCGCGTGGCGAGAAGCCGCGTTTCCGGCCGCCGCCGAACGCTGGCGACTATTGGGACTTGACCGGCTCGTGTCTCGCCTGATTTCGATTGAGCAGGTTAGCGAAAGTCAAATAGCGGTAAAGACTCGGGTAGGTGCTGCCGCCACGAACGCTGCCGTCGACTGCACCTACACCTGGACCATGCAGCCAACTGGTCTCGAGCTGAAGCTTGATGCGATTCTCAACGAGCACTGGCCGGAAACTTGGCCTTCGCACTGGGCCAGAGCTGGCGTCGAGTTCACAATCTCGACCCCTTCAGATTCCGCTGTGCACTGGTTTGGTAAAGGGCCTTCGCCCGCCTATCCAGACACCGGGCAGGCCGCTAGGCTCGGCTGGTTCTCGTCGACCATCGAGGATTTGCAAGAGCGAACCGTGAGACCTCAGGAGTCGAGCCGCCGGGCATCGGTGTCTTCGGTTCAAATCGCTAACTCGCTCAAGGCCAGGTTCTCCTCGCCGGTCGGGCTGACCATCAGGCCTTGGTCGCCATACCAAGTTGCTAAGACTTCGCACGATCACTTCTTAGGCGCGAGCTCGACCGCCCATATTGTGTTCGACTTCGCCTGCTCTGGAGTTGGCACAGCCGCCTGCGGCCCCGGCGTCCTACCAAAGTACCAACTGCCCGCTCAGAACTTCTCGGGCCAAGTTTTGTTTGAGTTTGAAGGCTGATCGAAAGGGGAAGTCAAGTGAGCAACTACAGAGAAATCGAAACCGGTGTTGAAAACATCGTAGTTCGCCTGCACCAAACCGAACGCCAACTTTTCGGCAGTTTTATCGACTGCAACATGTCGACAGCCTGGGTTGGAGACAGGTTCAGAATCTTTCCCGGCAAGTACGGCGAAGACCCGGTGTGGGGTGACGGCAACGAACTCAAGTTTGGCGAAGGGTCAACAGTGAGCGAGACTTTTGCGCTTCCTCCAGAAGCCTTTGTACGCCCGGATCTTCCTAAGGTTGTAAAGCCGGAAGAAGACGGTTTGCACGGAGCCGTGTGGTTCGAGAGCATCTACCAATCACCGCATGATGCATCGGGTAGAACCCTCTACTCGCTTTATCACAACGAGAACTATCCGAGCACTTTGCTTTACAAACCTGAAACCGGCGAAGGCATGAGCGATGACAACTGGCCGCCGGGACTCCTAGGTGACTCTTCGATTCAAGCCGCACCAAGAATCGGAATCATGAAGTCGCTCGATGGTGGCGACAGTTGGAAGAACCTCGGAATCATTTTCGAAGACGGAAACGATCGAATGATCAGGCTTCCGATCAACAAGAACTACTGTTTCCCCGGTGGAGTGGGTGATCCGAGCGCCATTGCAAACGGAGAGTACCTATACGTGTTCTTCGGCGAGTATGCCTACCCCGGACCCTTCTCGCCTGAGACTTGGTCTTCAGCCGAAGAGGCATCCGGCCAGTGTGTGAGCGTGGGCCGCATCGCAATCGCAGACTTAGACAATCCAGAAAAGAAGGCAAAGCGCTGGGATGGCAAGGGTTTCAACGCGGATTGGAACGGCATCGGCCAGCCGATTAAGTCGCTGCAGATTGCCGCTGAAGATGGTGGTGGTGGTGTTTCTCAGGGCGATGAGCTTTACTACTGGGGTCCTTCGGTGAGTTGGAATGATGAGATTCAGTGCTGGGTAATGATGCTGGGTCGAGTAGACGGCCCATTCTGGGTTGGCGGCAAGCTCTACATGAGCATCAACCCCAACAGGGATCTGGGCGAGGCAGACAATTCGCAGAAGTGGTCCACCCCGGTTGAGATCGTCGATCGACCTGGCCACACACTGTGGTACCCGTCGCTACAACCGGACGACTCCGAGGAGTCGCTGGCGAAAAAGCGCACGTGCCTGAACCTTGGAAAGTTCTCGAAGCTATGGTTTAAGGACATGGCCGGTGACCAGCACTTGTATCTGAGTGACTACATCGTCGAGTTTGCAAGGAGGGCCTAGGTGTCGCAATCTATAAACCGCACCGCACTTATTACCGGAGGCATGAGCGGTCTCGGTGCGGCTGCCGCAACTCGACTCCGGGCAGACGGTGTAAAGGTGTTTACCGTTGACATAGCTGCCGGAGCTGATTTTCAAATCGATGTAACTAACCATGAAGCGGTGGCTAACCTACCAGAGCAATTGCCGCATATCGACATTCTGATTACTTCGGCAGGAATCGTCGGGCCAAACATCCCGCTTCTACAAACAACTGAAGACCAGTGGAAGTCAGTTTTTGAAATCAATGTTCTCGGCACAGCTTTGTTCATAAAGGCGTTTGCCCCATCGATGGTTGAAAATGGCTGGGGTCGAATCGTCACATTTGCGAGCATGGCCGCCAAGGATGGAAATCCAAACCTGTCGATTTACTCAGCAACGAAAGCCGCAGTCGTTGCGCTCACGAAGTCAGTCGGAAAAGAACTTGCAACCACCGGTGTGCTTGTCAACACGATTGCACCGGCTGTTATCGAGACGCCGATGAACAAGGACACCTCTAGCGAAGTGCTCGAGCGATTGACATCGCTGATTCCGATGAAGCGAATTGGTAAGGCTGAAGAAGTGGCCGAGCTAGTTGCCTGGTTGTGTTCAGACAAAGTCAGTTTCTCAACCGGTGCTGTCTATGACATCAGTGGCGGTCGCGCTACCTACTAGTGAATCTCGACCCAGGCGCCCTGTGCCGCTGAAAGCAGCACGGCTTCGGTGAGCACCGCGGCGCGAGTGCCATCCTCGAATACCGGCAGTCCGCTTGGTGACTGACCTTTCACTGCCTGCTCGACATCGCGCATAAACGACACAAACGCGTCGAAGTAGCCCTCGGGATGACCGGCGGGCAAAGCGGTAAGTCTCTTGGCATCGGCAGAAAGCAATGCTGGATCTCGCATGATTGTGCGGCTGCCATCCTGCAGGCCAATCCAAAGGCTCTCAGGGGTTTCCTGGTCGAAACGAAGAGACTCTGAGGTGCCGTGAAGCTCGACTGAAAGGCCATTCTTGTGCCCGGCAGCAACCTGAGAGACCATGAGGCTAACCGAGCCACCGCCGTCCAACCTGGCCAAAACCATAGCGATGTCCTCGGTAGATACTGTTTGTGCTGCTCTAGTCGAGTGTGCTGTGTCGATGGTTGCCACCAGTTTCACGATTCGCTGCCCCGAAATGAACTCAATCAAGTCGCAGAGGTGAATGCCGATGTCGGCAAATGCCCTTGACGCACCGCCCGATTGCTCGGCAACTCGCCAGTTTGTATCATTCGCATTCAAGAGCCAATCTTGCAGGTACTCGCCTTTGATGCTGAGGACTCGACCAAGGCTTCCAGACTCAACCCGGCTCCTGGCCTCTCTGACCATCGGATGGTACCGGTAGACGAAAGGAATAGCTCCCACTAATCCAAGCTCTCGAGCTTGTTTGGCCAATTTATCTGCGTCGGCGGCAGTTGTAGCAAGTGGTTTTTCGCAGACGACGTGTTTGCCGGCAGCTAGCGCGCGCTCGGTTAGTTCAACGTGGGAACTGTTTGGCGTGAGAATGTGAACAAGATTTACAGACTCGTCTGCTAGCAACTCTTCGTAAGTCGAATAGTAGTTTTCGATTACAAGTTCTTGCGCAGCGAGCTTGCTCTTTTGTGGGCTAGACGACAAGATGCCGCTCATCTTGATTCCCGCAGCGCGCAATGCTCTCGAGTGAACGCGACCCATAAATCCCGCACCCACGAGTGCGGCGACAACCTGGGTTTTTTCTGTCTGACTCACTGGCCCACACTGTTCCATGGATTGAAACCAACATCAACCAACTCTGGAGATTTGGTAGTCGATTCGATTTTCACGTTTTTGCCTGAAGTCGCGGCCTCTTCGAGTGCTTGCATAACCTCAACCACGTGAGCAGCGAGCTCGATGTCGGCCCTGGGACGCTTACCCTGAGCAATTGAGTGGATCATGTCGATAACGCCAACACCTCGCTGCATGACTTCGCCCACACATTCAATCTCTTCAGGCTCCCGACTCCCTGTGTCAATTCTGAAAAGTTGAAGCGAGCCGTAATGCATGTTTGGATCAGGTATAACCAGCGAACCCTCTGTGCCGTGAATCTCAAGAATTCCTTCTCTAGGCCTTGCGGTGTCGAAGCTAAAACTGCTCTGAGCGGTTTCGCCACCTGAGAAGTCAATCAGCGCCGACACGTTCGTTGGCACTTCAATCGGAAACTTTTCGCCTTGCCTTGGCCCAGAACCAACAACGCCGAAGTCGCGTGCCTGTGATGAGCGAGCCACCACCTGAGACACCGGCCCCAGGGCGCAGACCAGCGCAGTCAAATAGTAAGGACCCATGTCAAAGATTGGCCCGCCGCCTTTGGCATACAGAAAGTCAGGGTTGGGGTGCCAGCTCTCGGGCCCACAGACTTCGAATGCGGTGGTCGCACCGGTGACCTTGCCGATTCTGCCTTCTCTGATCAATCGCAATCCCGTTTGAATGCCGGGGCCGAGAAAAGTGTCGGGCGCACATCCCACCTCTCGACCGCTTTGTTTTGCCTGCTGCCTGATTCGTCCGGCAGCGAGCTTGTCCAGCGCCAGTGGCTTCTCGCTCCACACGTGCTTACCGGCCTTCAGCGCTGCAACGGTTACCTGCTCGTGCGCCTTGGGAATCGTCAAATTGACAATCAGCTCGATGTCATCGCGTGCCAGCAACTGTTCGGGCGTGCCAAAACTTGCAATTCCATATTGCTTAGCTCGTTGCTCGCTTCGAGAAACATCTAGATCGGAAACCATCTCAACCGAGACAGACTTCGCCTGCGTTAGGTTCTCCAGATACTGTTCACTGATAACACCGGCACCAATTAGGCCAATCTTCATTGCGTTCATTAGTTGAACCCCTTCTCTTTGAGATAGTTCAGCGAACCGGCAACACCCTCGAAAATATCTCCACTGTATTCATCGAATTCGACAACCAGACGAGCGCTTGGCGCTTGGCTTGCGCAGGCTAAAACATCAACCGATCCCTTGCCGAGAGAAACCTGGTCCCTCACATGCCCATCCATCGGTGCGTCTTTTGCGTGAAGTGCAACAACTCGACCATCCAGCTGTTTCAAAACATCAAGCGGGTCAACGTTGGCGACCTGACACCAGAACAAATCAATCTCAAAGACGACATCTTGCGAAACCATGCTCGCGAGAGCCAACAGCGCAGGCACTCCGCGAACTTCGTTTCTCAACTCATGGTCATGATTGTGATAACCAATCTTGATGCCGTGCGGTGCAGCCAGCTCGGCTGCAGCCGACAGCTGATCAGCTAGCCGCAGAATGTTAGATTCGCTCTGAAAGATTTCCTCCGGTTGATACGGGTCAATCAGAACAGTCGTGCCCAGTTCGAGGGCCGCCTTGATTGCCGCTTCGGGATTTAGCAGAACATCACCGTGAGCGGTTGGGGCAGTCAGTCCGACGCTAGAAAGTGCCGTGCTCAATTTGTTCAGATTTGCTGGCAGCCCAAAGGGTTCGACAGCACGAAAACCTAGTTCTGCCAGGCGGGCCAGCGTGCCGTCGAAGTCACGCTCGAGCTGGTCTCGAACTGTCCAAAGCTGAATCGAATTCTCTGGTCTTGCCATCTGACACGCTCTTTCGAATCTGGTATTTCCCTAATTGTATGATGAAAGCAAATTCATTAGACGCACTAATCAGGCACGACAGTGAAATTCGCAGACTCGTTGCTTCTTACCAATGACGAAACCCAGCCATCTAGGTAGACGCTGGGCTTTGGTGCGCTTGGAGGGACTCGAACCCCCAACCTTCTGATCCGTAGTTATGTTTCAGTACGTTTCATAAATCCCACGAGCTCTTGAACCTGGGTGAGCCTAGAATCTAACCATCAAGTCCCACTACGTAGAGAATTTCTCCTCCAGTTGTTATCTCTACTCGAACAGACCAAGTCTGGTTCACAAACGTCGCTCGATACACCGACGAAGAGCTTTCAGTATCAGAGCGCAATTCGAATCCTGCTTCAGCAAAACTTTGAATAGCTCTTGCTTTCGCTTGGCCGGGTTGCTTTGCTTGTACTTTTACCACCCATGAGTCTGCCCCTGGGCTTATACCCAGCAACACCTCGCCTGAAAGTAGCGGGATGCCTATTGGAAAATCTGCTGGCACGCTCGCTGGGGCCGCCTCAATCACCGGTCTAATCTGGGATAAGGCAAAATTATTGGACTGGTAAATGACTGCACCGGTAGGAATGCTTGAGACTAAATCTCCTTTAGTGTCACTGGGTGATTCAGACGCATCCTTTTTAGGGGAATAACTCTCTATGCCGTAGTTACCATATGTTGTACTGGGATATTTTTGTCTCAGAACATAAACATTCTGATATTCAGCGGCGACTTCTGACGAATAGTAACTCGTCTCAATCACTTTTGTCTTTAGTTCCCAAGCGACTAAATATTCAAGACCATGGTCTGCGACCACAACAGAATTATCGGGTAACTCTACTGTCTTCATTAGTGAAACGAATTCGCGGTAGCGATCTGGTGTCGTGACATAGAATTTTCCTCCTGCCGGCAGCGCGATGAGACTCATGGCGATCGTTAGAGCTGCTGCAGATCTGAGAAGAAACGTAACCGGTGTTATTTGCACCTTTCCAATCAAGACGGTAAAAGCTAGCAAAAGAGGGACGAACGACAGAGCAACGAACCTGGCTGCCCATTCTTGGCCTATGAGAGGTGATGAGAAAAATCCTGCCGCCGTCAGATTAGCGGCAAGAAACTTTAGGGTCGAAACGTCAAACTTATCTCTATTTTTGTAGGCAACCCAAGCCAGCAAAACTGCACCAAACTGACCGGTAATGAGCGCAAAATTTAAGGAATCCAAAAAATAGGTTTGCTTCAAACTTAAAATCGCTGGATTTTGAAAAAAAGCAAGAGGGTTCAAAACTAATCCCATCAGCTTTTCGAATCTCGCGGGAACAAAGTAGTTGAGCAAAATAGACGCGCCGATTCCAGCTGAAAGCGCGACCCCCACACTGATCAAAACAAACCTGCGGCTCTTATTGATCAGTTGAAGTACTAGCCAAATAAAACAGATAGCCAAGGAAAGAATTAGAGTTCCGAAATGGGTGAAGGCAAGAAGTGTCTGGGTCAAAACCAAGCTGATGATTGAAACGCGTTTGGGCCAATGGTTCCACTTAGTCAATATGAGGCCAGTAACGAATACAAGTGGAATCGCTGCCTCGTTTTTTATGAAATCACCTGTTAGAAAGAACAGCTGCACAGGATGAAGAAGCACCATAAGGACCACTAATGCCGGCAGCCACACCTGCTTGGTATTCCTAAGCATGAAGAAAATAGGGATAGCACTCAGCGCAGGTAAAATCGCGTCTGTGAGACGAACCCCGAGCTTGATGTCTCCAACACACCAGGCAAAGAAACCCTGTATTACGAAGATAAGCGGCACATCAGGAAAAGCCAGCTGCCCCTGCTCCATAAGCTTTCTCACTTGGACCCAGTAGTAAGCGCCATCAAGCCCAGGGAGAAGGGCTCCAGATGTAAGAGAGAGTTTTGCTGCAACCCCTATGACCATCGCAAGTGCCACTAGGAGGAGAGAACTGTGCCCTTTTACCCAAGGGATCAATCCTCGAATCATGGAGTTACCTATTCTCTCCGAAAAGCACACCGAAAACTAAGTGATTAAACACACACTAGCCCAGTTCTTAGAGCTTTGATTCTCGCAATTTCAAGGAGAACAGCTCACCTTAAAAGTAAAAACCCGAGAAGTTGTGAAGGCTTCTCGGGTTTAGTGCGCTTGGAGGGACTCGAACCCCCAACCTTCTGATCCGTAGTCAGATGCTCTATCCGTTGAGCTACAAACGCTTGGGTAACGAGGAGAGAGCCTATCGGATTTCCCAGAATCTCAAAAGCCCCGATTCACTATCCAGCTACTAGTCTCTCTAGTCGATTAGCTCAAACCAGACGATTAGCCTGTCAGCGTTTACGTCTCCCGAGGTGCAGGTCTGCAGGGTCAGGATTGAATCTGAACTTGGCTTCACGGTCAGCCCCTGTGGCTTAGGAAGCAATACGCCAACAAACGATGGCTTGACATACTTCTTAGCCAGGTAGCGATAGTTGAAGGTTCCCTTGGCCGTCTTGACGGTAACGATGTCACCCTTTTGGAAGGTGTGAAGATTCTTGAAGATTGCCCCTGAACCCAGCCTGTGGCCAGCAACCGCGAAGTTTCCGGCTTCACCCGGCAACTGGGTCATCGAGTAGTGTCCTAGCCCCAGTGGGTTTAGAACGTTCTTGACGCTGGTTCCCTCGTAAATCTTGTGGGACCAATTAGCGCCAAGTCGCTTTGCGGTGATGGTTGCAACGTAGTCACCCTCCATCAGCTTCTTTGGCAGGGTTGGTGGCTTAGACGAGGCAGTGGCGGCTGGCTTTGGCCCGACACCGGTGTAGACCAATACCTCTGGCATCGGTGGAGCCGCAATGCTCACCTTGATGATGGACTCGGTCTGCTGCTCTAGCTCATCGAAGATGACATAGGAGATCTTTGTGCTGCCGTGCCAGTTCCAGTTCGGGGTAAACGTCACGAGGCTAGAACCGGATTGAATGCTCCATTTACCCTGCGGCGTGGAAACAATCTGCAGACCTTCCACGCGCTGCACATTCACGCAACTACCCGTACACAGAACAATCGAAGTCGACGACAACGTCGCACTTCCCGGCTTGTCATTTGCAGCTGGGCGGAACGAAGTCGACTGATTGAGTAGACCCTTCTTCACGTCAACATAGGCCTTTGGAGGCAATACCGGCTCTGGCTCAACTGGAATCTCAGGGATCACAATTGGAGGAGGCTCTGGCGCTGGAGGAGGTGGAGCATACAAAGGCAATACAGTCGGAGTGATCTTGGAGTGAGCCGTCACGCCGGTGGTGTCTGTGACCTGGTAGCGAACCCACTGCGCAACACCGGAGAAGGTAGCGCCAGGCTGGAAGTTGACGTGACCTGAGTAGGTGTCAACCGTGTAGACGCCATCCGACACCGTAACAACCAAGGCTGAACAGCTTGGTGGTGTTTCAGCAGGGCTGGCGTTTGGATCGCAGAGTGCAACCGTTGCGACATTGAAGGTTTGACCTTGAGTCGCTGCGTCATTGTTCAGGGCGCGAATCATCTGCGCAGTCCCGTAAGGACCAGTTGAGGTATCGGGCGATGCGGTAGCTGGCAGCGGTAGATCAACTGCCGGGGTGTAGGTGGTTGCTGCCTTCTGACCGTAGTTATCTGCAACCGAGTAGGTGATAGGTGATGCGGTTCCGGTGAAAGAAGACAGCGGAGTAAAGCTGATCTGACCGGAGGCAGTATTGACGGTGTAGGTTCCTTCGCCTGCGACAACCAGTGTGGTGGCAGAACAAGATGGTGCAGTATCTCCTGCGGCGCAGATTCGAATCGATGAGGTGACAAGGTTCGCACCAGTATCTGAAATGTCATTGGTTACAACGGTCTTGGTCTGGGATTGGTTGTAAAGACCTGAGGAGGTGTCTGGTGATGCCGTTGGCGGTGCAGGGTTGCCTAGGGTGGCAACAATCTGAGGACAGTTAGCGCCGTCGTTGTTCTCAATTAGAAGGCCATTACCGCTTGCGACCTTCTTGGCACTAGGAGTCGAGGTTGTGTAGCCGTCGATCTCGTATATGTCACCGTTTCTATTCAAGGAGAAGAGCAGGTCACCACTCAGGTTGGTAAATGCCCCTCCCCAAATGGCTCGAGTCGAGGTTTCATTGGTGGTTCCAATTTTGAGAGGTATTCCATTAACCGTTTTTGTGGTGACGCTCCAGGTCGAAGTCCCATTGGTCTGAACAGTAATTAGCCTGCTGGCATCAGCGGTTAGGTAGTAAAGCTTTCCGTCAATTGCAACCGTGTCTCCGGCACGCCTATCTTCCAGAGCCGTTCCCGCATAACCGGTAAGTGTCTTAGCGGAGACCTCCTTGGTCTGGACGTCAATGACGTGCCAGAAGCCATCATTGAAGGCAACCACCATCTTGTTCGGCTCTAAGAAGTAGCCAACGTTGTATACCCCGCCAGCGCCAGGGTCCGTCAAAGCAAGAGCCCCGAGATTTATAACCGTGCCATCCCCATGAACTCGCAATAGCTCGCGAGAGGAGTTGACTGCATACATGTAGTTGTCTGCAGGGTTGTAGGCAAGAGCGTTGTAGCCAAACGTCTGCGACGGGCCAACCTGCAGATAGGTGCCCGTGGTTCTTTCAAGCACTCTCAAGGTGGTTGCCGTGGTTGTGCCCATGGACTGATAGAGATCTGCAGTACAAGCAAAGGTCATTCCTGCAACTTCGATGTAGATCTTGGCATTGGTGACCTGATCCAAGTCATCAGACACCGCATAGCTGACAGGGGTTGCACTACCAAAGAATGTAGAGAGTGGATTGAAGGTAACCGCACCGGTTACTTGATTGACGGTGTAGGTTCCTTCGTTTGGAACAGTGAGCGTGGTCAGGGTGCAGCTGGTTGGCACATTTAGCTCATCCGAACACAGTCGCACAGAGGTTGGATCAAGGTCCGCAAGATTGCCTCGATAGTCGTTTGCCAAGACATTGATGGTTTGGTTTACGTCGAAGCTTCCCGTTGAGTAGTCATCTCGAGCCAGCGGCACATTGCCAATCACATCAGGGGTGTAGGTGCTCGTGACGATGTTTCCGTTGGTATCGGTGACTTGATAGCTCAACGGTGCTGGTGTGCCGGAGTAGTCATTTGCAGGCATGAAGGAAACCACACCCTGCGCGCTAATCGAGTAGGTTCCCACACCAGAAACAGAGATCGACTGCCCAGGTGCAACGGTACAGTTTGGCGCTACCTGAGCCGGTGAGGTGTTTGGGTTACAGAGCCTTACAGAAGAAGCCACCAGCGGGTATGAGACACCGGTAGAGGAGGACGCAACCGTGTCATTTGCCAACAGGTTCTTGGTCTGCAAAGTGTTTAGTGGGCCATTGCTGGTATCGGCGTAGGCAGTTGGTCTTGGTACCTGGTTACAGCTGGCTCCATCTGAGTCAATGTAGCTGTAGTCCCCTAGGTCATAGCGGTAGACAGCCGCAGCGCTCAAAGAGTGGGTATCTGCATTTGGTGCCGTGTAGTAGGCACGAGTTCCAGTGTTCTTGATGCTGTTGAGGGTTAGCTCACCAAAACCATTGACGTAAATTTCACCGCTGTTTCCGTTACTAGGGAATGCACCCGAAATTGCAACCGAGGACCAGGTGTAGTCAGGCGCGGCATCCTTGGTGATTTTGAAGTAAGTTGTGCCGTTTGAAAGGTAGAACTTACCCCCAAAGAAAGCCATGTCAGATGCGTTGTTTGGACCGGTTCCAGTGATAGTCACGGTCGTCGCAATTTTGCTTGAAATGCTAATCGAGTAGAAAGGCGTGCTGCCTGAAGGCTTGACCACCAAGTTTCCAGCATCGTCGAAATCACCACCAACCACTGCGGAAAGGTTTGCAACTGTAACGCCAGTGATTGCACCCTTGTCCTCGATAGTGCCGTCGCTCTTGATCATTGCCAGGTTTCCAGCGGTCAGACCATCTCCGGTTTTAGTAACAACGCCATACAAGAAGCCATCCGCTGGATTGCGTCCAATCGCCCCAATTGTGCCGGCAGTGGCCTTAGTACCAATCGCGTACTTGGTAGCGGGGTTATTTGATGGGTCTTGCCTCCAAAGCTGGCGCTCGGAGTAGAAGTAAAGGTTCGCATCACACAGGAAGGTGCCGGCAGTTAGGGCCGTCACTGTCAACTTGGCATCAGTGTTCTTCATCAAGCCGGTCGAGGTCACATTCTGACCGTTGTTGACGTACTCGCCGACACTCGATGCCTTCACAGCCACCGTGAAGCTACACGCAGCCAGCGACGATCCCATGCCGGTGTTCACAACCGAGAACTGGTTTCCGGTCGCCGAAACGGTGTAACCGGCCTGGTTCGTGACACAGTCCGTGGTCACATTCGCCGGTGTTGCGATGGTCAGGCCAGATGGCAAAGTATCCGTAAACGACAGGCTCGACTTCGCAGTTGAGTCTGCCTTAGTGATCGAGAAGATCAGGGTCGCAACTTGGCCTGGCGCCACCGTGGCCGGTTCAAACTTCTTGGTTAGCTGCGGCGTCGATAAATACAGGGCATTGACCACACCCGCCTTCACCGAGCCAGATATTGTGACCACATTCGAAGAGAGTGTCGATGGGGCACCGGCATCGGTTGTGGTTCCGCTACCTCCGGTTGTGACGGTAGAGGTATTTACGTTAAAAGCGTTGGTGTCAGAGAAGACGACTCGGAAGCCCCCAAAGATCAGGTTCGAGAAGGTGTATCGACCGTCTGCGTCAGTGAACTGCTGAACTGGAGTCCCCACCTTGCTGGCATCTGGCCAACCGGCTGGGTAATTCAAGGTGTTTCCGTTTGAGTCCTTAAGGGACACTAATGCCCCGCTCACGGGGTTGGTCCCGACTAAGGCCCGGCCGGATATCTGGCCGCCATCACACTGGGCTAGCAGCGTCGCACCGATGTTGATTGTCTTCACATCGGGATCGAGAACCGTAGGTGAGTTGGTAGACGAGAAGGCGGTTCCGGAGGCCGTAACCGTTGTGGTTCTCGGCCCAAGCATTGAATTGTCGTAGGTCGGTGCCACACATGCCAAAGCCGCGGTCGGAGTTAGGCAGAGCTGAGGCGAGCCACCTACTGCGGTGACTCTGGCCCGCACCTCACCAAATTCAGTTCTTCCCGTGAAAGAGACGGTGAAGGTTGGTGTCTGCCCAGTGTCGCTAACTAAGAGGGTTGCCAGATCAACAAATCCAGCATTGATGGGTACGTTTGCCCAGCCTGAGATAGTGCTGCCGGATGAATTCTTTACGGTTAGGGTTGCCGCGGTGTATGAGAAGGATGCGGTTAGTGCGAAAGACTTCCAAGCTTGCAAGGCATCAGCGGCCGAGCAGGCCATGCGCGGAACAGCAGCACCGGCATCAAAGACTGCCGTTGGGGCAGGCATGGCGCAGTTGCCCTGCTGGGCGGTGTAGGCATCGTAGGTCTGGATGATTCCGTCGTGTGAGTTTGACCAGATGCAGAAGGGGTTAGTTGGGTCAACATTGATCTGGTAGTTGCTGTCTGCAACACCGGAAGCTGTCCAGTTTTTACACCAGGTGTCTAGGGCGAAGTCCCAGCAATAAATCTTTCCAGCGCCACCGACAGCCCAGTTCGAGTTTCCCCAGTAGAGGCGAGAACCAGCCTGTGGCATGTAGGTGGAATAGGCATCGTAGGTCGCCGCATAAGTTGCAGCCAACCTTGTCTTGAAGTTGGAAGTCAGACTGGAGGTGACATTGTTACCGCTAGCATCAAAACAAGTTGGTTCCGTTTCAATTGCGACGAAACAAGCGGCGGCGACATTGCCTTGGCTGTCAGGTAGCTTGAAGAACCTGGTGGCTTTGTTTGTAATAGTTCTTGCGTTTGTCCAACCTGGGCAAGCTTCTTGGGTAGCGGCAACGACACACACGGCCTTTGCATTGTTACCCGCCGATCCGTAAATGCGTCCGCCCCACTCACCAACCACTGGTCGCCAACGGTTCACCGAAGAGGCGACATTTGTGATTCCAGCAAAAGCAATGCTTCCTGAAATTGAAGGGTTGTTGGCATCTGAACAGGCCCCGCCAGCGCCTGAGTTGAGGCGGATGTCGACACAGATAAAGTCACCGGTTGCGGTCTGCCAGGTGTAGAGCTTGCCGCCGGATTGCGCAATTCCTCCGGTGCAGTCATAGAGGCGGTTTGACGAAGTCCCGGAGACACATTCAGTGCCCGGGATATTCTGCGAGCTTCCACCGGAGATAAATGCTGACTCAGCAGTGCCGCCACACCATTTATTCGTGAGGGTTAGATCCGATACTCGGATACAAGCAAACCCAACCTGGTTTACGCCGTTAGCCGAGTAAACAGTTGGGAACCAAATCTCTTTGTCTACTGAGTCATACCAACCGGTTGACTGCTCGCTGGTGTGCATGGTGAAGACAGGCGCGGAGCTGGAAACAACTCGGTAAGGCCAAGTGCCATTGCAACGCTCACCGGTGCGCTTGAAACAGTCAACGCTTTGGTTGCTGCCGGATCCGTTGTGATGCCAGATGTTGAAGAGATTTCCGGCGTCATCAAAGAAAACATCCCAACCATCACCGCTGGAACCAGAGGTACTTGGGAAGGAGCCGGAAGTTGGCTGAGCTGCATTCGCATCCGTTGCTGCAATCTGTCGGCCCTGGGAATCAGGGCCCTCGCTGATTAGGTCGCCCTTGGCTTTCACGTGAGTAACCGCGGCCCAACCAGCAGGAGTTGTGGGTGCGTTGTAGGTCCAGTTTGTGCCATCAGTTGAGTAGTAAATAACCCAACCAGCCGGAGCAATGATGTCTGATGCGGAACTGAGTTTTAGCTCAGAGCCAATTGCCTGAACTATCTCCTGGTTGGTTGTTCCAGGGTCTGAGATCGGTGCGGTTGCAGTGAGGTCGATCTTGCTACCCGGGGCAACTTCGGTTGCAGTGGCTGCAGATCCGGGCGTGTAGTCCACAGTAAGGGACATAGTCGCACCTGATGCGAGCTGAGAGCTGGTGATTACAAGCCCAAGAGCTAGGGCTGAGACTCCAAATAGTCTGAGAATCTTCGAGCGCGCTGAACGCAGTGAATCAACGCTGATCGACATTCCACCCCTACCATTTGCCTAAACGATTGGGATAAGTCTGTTAGCAGGGTTTATCCGGACATTCGTTTGGTGCCCCACTGGGAACGCAATTGGCAACACCGCACCCTTAGGGGTGGATAAGTAAATAGAGCTTCCTTTTTGTCCCTATAAAGAACAGACTTTTGGGCTAACTCGTTTGCCCGAGATTGGGCTGAAAGAGAATTCAGAGACTTATGAGCGGAGACGAGAGGATTTGAACCTCCGAGGGGCTTTTAAAACCCCTACCTCATTAGCAGTGAGGCGCACTCGACCGGGCTATGCGACGTCTCCAAGTAGCCGCATTAGCCTACTAGGAAATT
>NZ_CBCHRQ010000017.1:0-22166 GCF_965064355.1 Aquiluna sp. | reverse complement strand
AATCTGGTGTTCACCGCCGGCCAGATTCCTCTGGTTGATGGTGTCCTGATGGCGACCGGCAAGGTTGGAAATGAGATTTCTCCGGAGTTTGCCAAGGAGATTGCTCAGCGCTGTGCCCTAAATGCGCTGGCTGCAATCAAGAGCGTGCTTGGTGACCTGGCACGCGTCAAGCGCGTGGTCAAGGTCGTCGGCTTTGTCGCATCTACTCCAGAATTCACTGGCCAGCCGGGCGTGTTAAACGGCGCATCGGAACTTCTGGGCAAGGTGTTTGGCGATGCTGGGCTGCACGCTAGAAGTGCCGTAGGTGTGGCATCGCTACCACTTGATGCTCCAGTTGAAGTCGAACTAATCGTCGAATTCGTCTAGTACTTAGTCGTTTGCGCCTGCGCTAATGCGCCCGGTGATGATTTCCATCACTGAGCTGTCAGCCAAAGTGGTTACGTCTCCAATTGGCCTATCTTCGGCAACATCTCGCAACAGCCTGCGCATGATTTTGCCGGAGCGGGTCTTTGGCAATTCACTCACCACAAATATGGTTCGTGGTTTTGCAATTGGACCAATTTCCTTGGCAACGTGATCTCGCAGCATCTTGGACGTGTCCTGGTCAGAGCCAATCTCATCAAGGTGCGAGGTGCGCAAAATAACGAACGCCACTACTGCCTGACCGGTGGTCTCATCCTTTGCTCCAACCACAGCTGCCTCGGCAACGAAGGGGTGAGAAACCAAGGCCGACTCAATCTCTGCGGTGGATAGTCGGTGCCCAGAGACGTTCATCACGTCATCGACTCGACCCAAAAGCCATAGGTCTCCGTCGGCGTCGAACTTCGCTCCGTCGCCGGCAAAGTACTTACCCTCAAAGCGTGACCAGTAGGTCTCCTTGTAGCGCTCTGGGTCACCCCAGATTCCGCGCAACATCGAAGGCCACGGCTCTGTGATGGTTAGGTAACCTCCGTGACCAGGGCCGACCTCCTTGCCCTCATCATTGACGATCGCCAGCTCAATTCCAGGAAGCGCTACCTGAGCACTACCTGGCTTGGTCGCGGTGATGCCTGGAAGCGGAGAAACCATGATCGCACCGGTTTCGGTCTGCCACCACGTGTCCACAATCGGAGCCTTGTTGCCACCGATAACGTCTCGGTACCACATCCAAGCCTCAGGGTTGATTGGCTCGCCAACGCTACCCAGCACGCGGATTGAACTTAGGTCGTAGTGGGTGGTAACGCTGCGGCCGATCTTCATAAAGCTGCGAATGGCGGTAGGTGCGGTGTAGAAAATATTGACGTGGTACTTCTGAATAATGTCCCACCATCTGCCCCAGTCTGGAGAATCTGGCGTACCTTCGTAAATCACCTGGGTGGCGCCGTTTGCAAGGGGTCCATATGTAACGTACGAGTGGCCAGTGATCCAACCAACATCCGCGGTGCACCAGTAAACGTCTTGACCTTCGTGCAGGTCAAAGACGTTCTTGTGAGTGTATGCAGTCTGGGTTAGATAGCCACCGGTGGTGTGCAGAATTCCCTTGGGCTTTCCGGTGGTTCCAGAGGTGTAGAGGATAAACAGTGGGTGCTCGGCATTGAAGCCCTGAGCAACGTGCTCCCTATCCACCAGGTTTAGCTGCTCTTCCCACCAAAGATCGCGTCCCTCAACCCAGGCCACCTCAGAATTGGTCCGGTTTACAACCAGCACGTTCTCGACAGTTGGGCACTTATTGTCAGCTAATGCCTCGTCAACGGCTGGCTTTAGCAGGCTGGCCTTGCCCTTGCGGAAACCACCATCAGCAGTGATTACCAACTTGGCTTCGGCATCTTGAATTCTGGAAGCCAGAGAGTCTGCCGAGAAGCCACCGAAGATAACCGAGTGCACGGCACCAACGCGGGCAACGGCCTGCATCGCGATGATTGCCTCCGGAATCATGGGCATGTAGATAGCTACTCGGTCACCGGGTTGGATGCCCAGTTTGATAAGGACGTTGGCAGCTTTCTTTACTTCGATTAGCAGATCCAGGTAGGTGTAAACCTTGGCGTCGCCCGGTTCACCCTCAAAAAACAACGCCACTCGTTTGCCCCAGCCAGCCTCAACGTGACGATCTAGGCAGTTGTAGCTAATGTTCAATTCACCATCGTGGAACCACTTGGCAAATGGAGCATTGGACCAGTCAAGGGTTTGTGTGAAGGGCTTGTGCCAGTGCAAATTTCTGGCCTGCTCGGCCCAGAACTCAAGGCGATTAGCCCTGGCTCGCTCATAGATTTCAGGCTGCGCAATCGCGTTGGCAGCGAAGTCCTGGCTCGGTGGGAAGCGTCTTCCCTCGTGAAGCAAGTTCTCTAGTTCGTGTTCCACAGACTTATTGCCCTCCATGTGCTGACAGTCAAATCATGGCAGATTCGTGGGCACCAAGGCTAAAAACTCTGGGATTGAAACTGATTCAAAGAAACTTCGACAATCGGGGGACAAACGTGGTGATACCCGTATAAAGTTTGTTTTCTGGCTTCGGCCAGATGGCGACTGCAGCGTTCCCCCAATGCGCAGTCGCTTGCCGGCAGGTTTCCCCCAAACCTGCCGGCCCTTTCTTTTTCCACAGAAAACTTTTCTTGGCCAAGTTGCTTTGAGCTGCGGTCCACCATCTAGACATGGAGATCCAGTTACCCAAACCACTAGCCGAGTTGATGGCTCGCCCTGGGTTGACCGATCTAACTCTCAACGGCCACGCTCACACCTATATAGATGTCGGTGAGGGGCTGCACAGAACCACCAATCCTTTTGTCTCTGAACGCGATCTTTTTGAGTTTTTGATTGAACTTGGATTCCAAACAGGTTCGCGGATTGACATGTCAAAGCCGATTTCAGACTTTATGGTCCAGGGCTTTAGGTTTCACGCCGTGCTTGGACAAGGTGTTTCTCCAAAGCCGCTGGTCTCGATCAGAAGGCATCCGCACGCGGTGATTCGATTTGAGCACCTGGTCGAAGTGGGCATGCTCTCTCACCGGCAGCATCAGTTTCTAGAAGCTGCTTTGGCCCAGCGCCAAAACATTGTGGTTGCCGGAGCAACCTCATCAGGAAAAACCACTTTGCTAGGTGCTCTCATCGCAGAACTTGATGAACGAGTCATATGTATTGAGCAGATTCCAGAGCTTATGGTTTCCGATCCAGCCGTATCGCTGCACGAACGAGCGGCCAATCAAGAAGGCGCAGGCGCGATCTCGATGCAGCAGTTGGTTATTGAGGCGCTGCGAATGCGGCCCGATCGAATAGTGGTGGGTGAGGTTAGGGGGAGTGAGTTTGGAGTGCTGCTGCAAGCCATGAACAACGGCCACACCGGCACTATGGCGACCCTGCACTCCAAGAGTCTTGCGGATCTGCCAAACCGATTGATATTGCTTGGACTGCTTTCTGGTTTCGACAGGGAGTTAACCGTGCAGATGGTAAGCCAATCATTCGATTTAGTACTTCAGCTTCAGCGGGTCGAGGGGCTGCGCAAACTGACTCACATCGGAAGACTGACCACAGAGTTGAGCGTCATCGAGGTGGCGCTTTGAGTTCGGTGGCAAACTTCGGAGCCCTGATGTCATCGGGGGTGAGCATAAAGACCGCGCTTGAGATTTCCGGCCTAAAGCTAGCTGGGTCAAGCCCAATAGAGAGACTGCTGTCATCCGCCATTTACTCGGGAGCTCCAGTTCGTCAGGTTGCCAAACGCTTAGTTGGTTTTGAGTTAGACCTTGAGCGTTTTCGCTTCGAGCTTGCAACCGCAAACGCTGTGCCAATTGCCACCCGGAAGCTTTTGCTTTGGTTACCAGCGCTCTCACTGGTAATCGGCCAGCTTGCAGGATTCGGAACTATCGCCGCTATCTTTCAGCCAATTGGTGCGGTAGCCCTCGCAAGCGCTGGAGTTTTGATTTTGCTAGGCATCCGATGGTCGAGAAAACTGCTGCGACCGCTTCTTGAAGAGCCTGAGCACCCAGCCTTTGAGCTACTCAGATTCAGCCTGCTGCTCTCTGCTGGCACACCACTAAATAACTCCCATCCCAAAGCTGTATCAAAGCTGGTGGAACTCAGCCGTCTGACCGGAGCCCCGCTACAAGAGCTGGTCGAGATTGAAATAGAACTTACGACCCAACGTTCGCTGCAGGAGTCAATGGCAAAAGCCAAGCGGATGTCTATCGAGCTTTTGGTTCCGATGTCGCTAACTGTTCTGCCCGCTTTTTTGATTTTGACAATCGTCCCGATGCTGATCGGTTTCGGGCTCTAAGGAAAGGAAAGAAATGAAGCAATTGGTAAGTGACCGCGGTGCCATTACCGCCGAGTATGCGATCGCAACTTTGGGAGGAGTGGCCTTTGCAGGGCTGTTGATCCTGGTTATGCGATCGGATGCAGTGCGCGATTTGCTATTTGGACTGGTGGCCAGGGCTCTTGGTATTCAGTGATCAAAAAGGAGCCGTGACGGCGGAGTTCATGCTGCTGTTTCCAACCGTTGTGCTGGCCCTGGCTGGAGTCCTTGGGGTATTCCAGCTTGGGGTGGCGCAACTGGAGCTGACTCGCGATGTCTTTACTCAAGCTCGGCAGCTATCTATCAATAGATCGCTATTGCCAATCGAGGGCGCTCAGTTCAATAGCTATCGAGACGGGCAATTGATATGCGTGGTTGCCCAAAAGAGGCTTGCGATTGATTTGGAGGCAAGGGCTTGTCTTTTCCAGCATGGAAGTTAGATTCCGGCAGTGTTTCCGCAGGACTTGCGATTTCTTTGGCCGCCGTGCCGGGATTCTTGCTGGTCTGCGGATTAGCTATTCAACTGGCTTTTTGGCAGCAGCAGGTGCAATTAGTAGCGGATGCGGCAGCCCTTACCGCAAGTGAAACGGCTAGGGGGTTAATCTCTGGTTACTCTTGCGAAAACCCGGAACAAATTGCCGCCCGATTTGACTTAGAACTTGACACATGTCGTATTGTCGGTTTCAGTGCGTTGGTGAAGGTCTCAAAATCTTTGCCACCATTTTTGTTCACAGCCCAAGCAATAGCAGGGCCATCTAAGTAATAAGGAGAGCTTTTTGCCCAAGAGATTGGTGATTGTTGAGTCACCGGCCAAGGCCAAAACCATTGCCAAGTATCTGGGCAGTGACTTTGAAGTTCTTGCGTCCGTTGGTCACATTCGCGATTTGGCAGAGCCAAAAGACGTTCCAGCCGACAAGAAAAAGGGTCCGCTGGGAAAGTTCTCCATCGATGTCGACAATGACTTCCTACCTTTCTATGTCGTTTCCCCCGGCAAGGCCAAGACCGTTAGCGACCTAAAGGCCGCGCTCAAAAAGGCTGATGAGCTTTACCTCGCAACCGATGAAGACCGCGAGGGTGAGGCGATTGCTTGGCACCTGCTGGAGGTTCTAAAGCCAAAGGTTCCGGTTCGCCGCATGGTGTTCAACGAAATCACCAAGGAGGCGATCCAAGAGTCAGCGAATAACACCAGAGCTCTCAACGAAGACCTGGTTCAGGCTCAGGAGACTAGGCGCGTAGTAGACCGCTTGGTTGGCTATGAGATTTCCCCGGTGCTTTGGAAAAAGATCAACCGTGGACTATCCGCCGGTCGAGTTCAGTCCCCGGCGATCCGAATGATTGTGCAGCGCGAGCGCGAGCGCATGGCATTCGTAACCGCCGGTTACTCAAGTGTCACCGCAGCGCTAAGTAAATCCGAAATTGATTTTGAGGCGAAACTAACCGCAATCGCTGGGCAGAAGCTGGCTTCTGGCAAGAGCTTTGACGATAACGGCAAGCTATCGGGATCGGCCCTAGTGCTGGCTCCAGCCAAGGCGGAGCAATTAGCCAGTGCTCTAAAGTCTCAGCAGCTAACCGTCGAGCAGGTTGAGGCAAAGCCTTCAACCCGCAAGCCATACGCACCGTTCACTACCTCTACCTTGCAGCAGGAAGCTTCTCGCAAGTTGGGCATGAGCGCCAAGCAGGCAATGGATACTGCTCAGCAGCTTTACCAAGAGGGTCACATCACCTACATGCGTACTGACTCCCCAGCGCTATCCCAGCAGGCAATCTCGGCTGCCCGAGCCCAAGCGGCAGAGCTATTTGGCAAAGAGTTAGTAGCGGATGCACCAAGGATCTATGGCTCAAAGTCGAAAAATGCTCAGGAGGCCCACGAGGCAGTTCGCCCATCCGGTGAGGTATTCAAGCACCCCAGTGAGCTGGCATCGGTTCTGCACGGAAGATCGCTTGCGCTTTACGAACTGATTTGGCGCAGAACAGTTGCTTCCCAGATGGCGGATGCCAAGCTCTCAACAACCTCGGTTAAATTCAGCGTGAACCTCTCCGGTGAAGAGCTAGAACTCTCGGCAAGCGGAACCACCGTCACCTACAAGGGATTCCTTGCGGTTTACGACGAAACTCGTGAAGACGATGGCGATGAGCAGGCCAAGTTGCCTCAGTTGGAAGTAGGTGACCAGATTTCTGTAAATGAGGCAACGGCAAAGTCACACCAGACTCAGCCACCTGCCAGGTATACCGAAGCATCTTTGGTGAAGGCTTTGGAGGAGCAGGGGATTGGAAGACCCTCTACCTATGCGGCCATCATCTCGACGATTCTGTCTAAGGGCTATGTCGTCAAGCGCGGCAGTGCCCTGGTGCCAGAGTGGATCGCCTTCACCGTTACTCGCTTCTTGGAGGAGAACTTCGGCAATCTAGTGGACTTTGAGTTCACCGCCAAGATGGAAGAGGATCTTGACCGCATCGCGCTTGGTGAGCTAGATCGCTCCAGCTGGCTAAAGAACTTCTACTTCTCTGAAACAGGTCTCAAGAACACTGTCGAGTCTTTGGGTGAATCCGACCCAAGACTGATCAATAGCTTTGAAATCGCCGAAGGTATCTTGCTTCGCACCGGAAAGTACGGCCCATACCTTGAGGTGTTGGAGGATGGCGAGCGCAAGCTTGTTAATATCCCAGAGGGGCTAACCCCAGATGAGCTAACTCACGAGAAGGCAATCGAGCTAATCAATACCCCGGCTGCTGAGGACAGGGTATTGGGCGCAGAGCCAACCAGCGGTCTGGACATCATTGTCAAGGACGGTCGCTACGGACCATACGTGACCTTGATTGACGAGGGGAACCCAAAGCCAAAGACCGCATCTCTGTTCAAGACCATGAGTGTTTCAACCGTAAGCCTTGAAGAAGCGATCAAGTTACTCTCACTACCTAGGGTGCTGGGGTTAGATCCAGAATCTGGCGCGGAAATCACCGCGCAAAACGGCAAGTTTGGACCATACCTCAAGCGAGGAACTGACTCTAGATCGCTAACCGCAGAGGAACAAATCTTCGAACTCACGCTTGATGAGGCAGTCGAGATTTACAAGCAGCCAAAATACGGCGCTCGCAGAACCGCATCGACCCCGCTTCGCGAGTTCGGTGAGGATCCAGCCTCCGGTCAGCCGGTGTTTGCAAAGACTGGTCAATTTGGAAACTACGTGACGGATGGCGTAATCAACGCCACCGTGCCAAAGGACGAGCCATTGGAAGACATCTCCAACGACCGTGCCTTCGAGCTGCTGGCGATTAGGCGTGAGAAGCTTGGGGTGGGACCGGGAGAGGTGCCAAAAACTTCAAAGGCTAAGAGTTCTAGGAAAAAGCGCTGACGTGTTTATTACTTTCGAAGGTATCGACGGGGTTGGAAAGTCAACTCAGTTAGACCTATTGCAAAGCTGGCTTGAGGGTCGCGGCCGCGAAGTCATGAGAACCCTCGAACCCGGTGGCACAGAACTTGGCCAAGAAATCAGACATCTATTGCTTCACCGCAAAGGCGATGTTGCCGCCCGCGCCGAAGCACTTCTCTATGCCGCTGACCGCGCCCACCACGTTGCCACCAAGATTCGCCCGGCTCTAGCGAGCGGCAAAGTAGTTCTCAGCGATCGATACTTCGATTCATCGGTTGCTTACCAGGGCGCAGCTCGGGAGCTGGATGTCACCGAGGTTAGAAACATCTCACTGTGGGCAGTGGACAATCTAATCCCAGACCTCACGGTTCTTTTAGACCTTGATGCCCACGCTGCGATTTCACGCAGAAACAAAACCGGGACTGAGCCAGATCGTCTTGAGCGCGAAAAAGTAGATTTCTTCGAAAGAGCGCGTTCGCAGTATTTGGAGCTTGCCAAAGAGCCACGCTTTTTAGTGGTTGATGCAACCTTGTCCATCGACGAGATTCAAGAGCAAATTAGAGCTCGGGTTTTGACCATGGAGAAAAGTTGAGCCACCCAGTTTGGGATGAGCTGCTCGGTCAGCCTGAGGCAATTGAGCAACTTCAGAAAGCGGTGGCTGGCAAGCCGGATTCGGTTCATCACGCCTGGCTCTTCACCGGTCCTGCGGGATCGGGCCGAAGCAATCTAGCCAAGAGCTTTGCCGCTGCCCTCGAATGTGCTGAGGACGGTTGTGGGCAGTGCCAACAGTGTCGCTTGGTGCAGGCAGATGCTCACCCAGACGTTTCAATGCTGGTCACCGATCGAGTGGTCATTAGCATCGAAGAGGTACGAGACCTGGTTTCTCGCTCCTCTATGTCAACCACAATCGGTGATTACCGAGTGGTCATCATCGAGGATGCCGATCGCATGACGGAGCGCACCTCGAATGTTTTGCTAAAGGCCCTAGAGGAACCTGCCGAGAAGGTGGTTTGGATTCTTTGTGCCCCAAGCGTCTCAGACCTGTTGCCAACCATTCGCTCAAGAACCCGCAATGTGAACCTAAGGCTGCCTTCTATTGATGAGGTTGCGACCCTTTTGGTGCATCGCGATGGCGTGGCCTTGGACCTAGCGAGAAAGTCTGCGCTTTTGGCGCAGAACCACGTTGGCATGGCAAGACGACTCGCACTCTCCTCAGACGCGCGGTCTCGAAGGTCTGAGACTCTAAGAGTCTTGATGTCAATCTCTAATCTCAGTTCCGCCATGGTTGCCGCCGAGAAGCTTTTGGGTGTTGCCAAGCGCGATGCCGAAGCATCCAGCGCTGAAAAAGATGCTTTGGAAAAAGATGCCCTGATGAAGGCATACGGTCTGGCGGTCGATGAAAAGCTTCCGCCTAACCTGCGCTCGCAATTCAAAGAGCTCGAAGAGAATCAAAAGCGTAGGGCAACCAGGGCGCTTCGCGATGGAATTGATCGAATCTTCACGGATGCCGAGTCAATTTACCGAGACCTGATGGCACTGCAACTAGGTGCCGAAGTCGAACTTGTGAACACCGAGATTGAGTCCGATTTGCTGCAGCGATCGCAAGGCACCACAATCGAGCAGACCATCGCAATCCTCGATGCCATAACCCAATCTAGGCAGCGGCTAGCATCCAACGTCAGGGACCTCCTAGTTCTAGAAGCTCTCTGCACCAACTTCATCTTCCGGGGTTCTCTTGCGGCTTAGGGCGCTTGCGCTGTCGGTTTTGTTAGTCCTCACCGGCTGCACAGCGACAGTTCCAAGTCCAATCGAGCAGGTTCAATCCGGCGTCGATTTCTCTCAGCAGCAGATCAGCTGGGAAGCTTGTGATCCTGGTTTTGAGTGCTCAGAAGTGGCTGTCCCGCTCGATCACCTAAACCCGGATGGACAGGTTTTAGAAATCGCCCTTATCAGACAAGCTGGAACAGACAACCTTCCCCCGCTATTGATAAACCCCGGAGGCCCAGGTGCAAGTGGAGTGGCTTATGTTCGAGATAGTTATGAAAGTCTCGGCACCGAAAAGCTTCGAAGTAATTTCCAGCTGATTGGCTTTGACCCTCGCGGAGTAGGGAAGTCAGCCCCGGTGACCTGTAGTGACATGGACCTGAAGGACCAAGTTTACTACGAAGAATCCGGCTTCCCGCTGGGATCCGATCAAGACATTGAAGTTTCCATAGACCTTTTGACGAGGTTTGCTGCCTCCTGCCAAGAGTCCGGTTTTGATGTTTCATACTTCAACACCCAGCAGGCTGCTCGAGACATGGATGTGATTCGCTCTGCACTTGGCGTTGAGAAACTCGATTACTTGGGATTCAGCTACGGCACCGAACTTGGTGCTACCTACATCGCACTCTTCCCCGATCGGGTCGGCAGGTTCGTTCTCGATGGAGCAGTAGATCCGACCCTGAGTGCGGGTGAGGCAACGGTTAACCAGGTTGCCGGCTTTGATAAGGCCTTTAGTACCTACTTGGCAGACTGCCTCGCACAAGATGTTTGCCCATTTGCAGGAACCGTAGACAACGCTTTGACGCGGGTCGATGAGTTACTAATAGACCTACAAAAAACCAAGCTAGCGACTCAATATGACCGTGAGGCTGGCCTTACAGTTGCGCTCTATGGGATCTTTGCGGCACTTTATTCGCAAGCGTCTTGGCCGTATCTAACCCAAGCTTTTGAAGAGGCGTTTCAGGGGGATGGCTCGACGCTGCTGTTGCTTGCCGACTTCTACAACGACAAGGACCCGGATGGCGGATACCTCTCAAACATCAATGAGGCAAACACCGCTATCAATTGCGCTGATGAGCGGGTCGCACCTGAGGACTTTGCGATGGTGAAGCAGGCCGCGCTTGGTGCCAGTAACGTCTTTGGTAAGTACTTCGCCTACCCAGAATTAGGCTGCCTTGGTTGGCCTGAAGGCAAATCCATGGTCGAACTCGATTACACCGTCGCCCTTCAAGTAGGCCCGCTGGTTATTGGAACTACCGGAGATCCGGCAACTCCTTACCAGCAGGCGGTCAGTCTGGCCAAGCTCCTAAGTGGAGCAACGCTTCTCACCTTCAAAGGTGAAGGTCACACAGCCTACGGTTCGGATACTTGCGTAAATGACTATGTTGAGAATTATCTGCTGGGTGAAAATCTTGGATCGGCAGAACTTATCTGCGGTTAGTTCTTAGGCGAACAGTCCCATAAGAATCGCAATAAAAATGGCAACAAAGATTGCTGGGGTTACAAACTTGACGATTTCTAGCCATGGTCGGAAGCTGATGATTCGCTCAACCAGCGGGTTCTTATCGGTCACCAGCTTCAGTGAATCGATAGTTGCCTGGGCTTGAGAAGCAGCTGAATACTCAGCCAGTGCTCCAAGGATTCCGCTCGCCAGAAGAATCAAGGCGAAACCAATCTTGAGGTAGTTGCTGGAGCCGGCAATTTCTGGGGTCGCGATCGCAGCAAATGCCAATAGTCCGGTCGGTGCTAGCTGGGCCAAAATCAGGTGCAGGCGATTTGTGTTGAATTCTCGGATTAGTTGCGAGGTTTCCATGGTTGCCCTTTCAGGAGATAAAGACAGATGCCTAGTAAGAACACCAAGCTACAAGAAAAGCTTTCAATTCGCTTTCGAAAGCTGCTTTCAGGAGCAACCGATGGCAACCCGCCATGGCTTGCGGTTGTAGCTGAAGGTGATGACATTGGAATGTTTTCCCCACAGGATGCACCTTGGGTAATTCACCGAGACTTCTCCACCTTGGTCGGGGGTGTAAGGGCGCTACTGATGCAGGCACTGCACCCAGGGTCTCTTGCTGGCGTTGCTCAGCACTCCAGGTATGAGCAGGATCCTTTGGGTCGACTCTCCGGAACTATTCGCTGGCTGACAATCACGACCTTCGGGTCAATCGAGGCCGTTCAGAATGAAGCTGGCCGAGTCAATCGCATGCACACCAGAGTTAGTGGCGAGTACCAAACGGCACAGGGTGAAACCTCAAGCTATCGAGCCGCTGACCCAAGACTTCTGCTTTGGGTCCACATCGCCTTTATGGAGAGCTTTCTAAGAGCCCATCAGAACTATTCGAAAGCACCAATTCCCGGCGGAGCGGATGCCTATGTGAGGCTGTGGGGTAAATCCGTAGCACCACTTGGACTGGATGATGTTCCAACTTCGGAGGCAGAACTTAATCAATTGCTGGATGAGTTTTCAGAGGAGCTGATCATCACTGAAAAGACTCGCGCTGTCATCAAGTGGATCAAGAATGCTCCGCTGCCAGCACTTACCAAACCGGTTTACAAACTGCTTTTCTACTCCGCTGTTGCAAGCCTTGATCCAAGGTTCAGAGCACTTATTGGTATCCGTTCAGCGCCACTTTGGCTATTGCGTCCGATCACCACAAGCCTGCTAGCTTTGATGCGTTTTGCTATCGGCCCTGAGTCGCCGATTGAGGATGCTGCACTTAGGCGAATTGACCGTGTTTTGTCCTCTCAAGGGAATGCCGAGCATTCCCAAAAGGTTGACGACTAAGACTTATTCGAATTCCGCCAAAGACTGCAATCTAAAGGCGGAAGAACCCAGGTTTTATGACTTGGGCCTCCTAAGGAAATGGGCAACCGCAATGGTTGCCCATTTTTCTTTGGCGCTAAACTTTTTACGTGCCAAAGGCACAGGCCACCCTAGCTCAGTCGGTAGAGCAGCTCCCTCGTAAAGAGCAGGTCAGGAGTTCGATTCTCCTGGGTGGCTCAGGCTTAAAAGTGAAAATGCCCCTCCCGAAAGGGAGGGGCATTTTCTTTTGGACTAGTTGTAGATTGCTGCCCAGTCGGATACCTCGAGGACGTAAAGCTGTCCACCCTCGATGATGCTTGCCAAGCGGGTCGCTGCGTCTGCAACATCTGGTCTAGACGCTGCAGGGGATGCGTGGATCTGTGCGTTCAGGATGTAGTAGCGGCTGGTGTCTGTCGCACTCTTCTTGAAGAACTGGGTCACGTCGGTAATACCGCTGGATTCCTCGTCTTCTGTGATGAATGCTGACTGACCCTTCTCGAAGTACTCCTTCTTGAACTGCAATACCTCAGCCACCTGAGCGGTCTTGGTGTTGTAAGCCACTAGGCGTGCACGGTGAGCGTTGCTGCCTGGGTCTTCCTGGATCAAGATGTTGCCGAGCACGTCGACCTCAATGTTGTCTGGCTTGGATAGGTAAGGAGCCTCAGAGCCATCTAGCAGCATGGTGATGGTTGCGCCAGCTAGTGGGTTCTTGATGTCCTTGAAGGTCACCTTCCAAAGTGCTCCACCATCGCGTGAAACGGTTGGTGTTGCAGGGTTAGGGGTGGTGGCCTTTGCGTCCTTGTTGGACTGAGTGGTTACGAAGTAGTAAACATTTGGGTTCTTTGGATCGAACGCGCCATCTTCAACGCGGGAGAATCCAAGGCCCCAGGTCTGTGCGAATTCGTTCTGAACGGTTCCGCTGCTCTTCCAGTTAACCTCGTTGAAGGTAACCGGAGCATTGGTGCCCTTTGGGTAAGCAGCGCGGTAAGCGGTGTCGTTGGCAATGCCGGCAACTGAAAGTACGTAGTTCTTACCGTTGTTCAGACCAGCCTTCTCGAACCATAGGCCCTTGGTGGTCTTGCTACCGACATACATCCAAAGCTGAGACTTGATATCGCTACCGTCTTCGCCACCGATTACAACGGTGGTCTTAGCCTTGGTGTTTGCAACCTGGAAAGACTCCCATGAAGCTAGTCCTAGACGAGGTAGCTGAACAGCCTGGCCCGCAGTGTTGATTGCGAACGCACGGGACTCATCGCCCGACTCTTCACCGGTTAGAAATACATTGCCGGTGTAGCCGTAGGTTGTCTTGCCGGATTTGTAAGAAAGCACGCCAGCGGCTGCCATTCCAGCGGAGCAGAAGCGGTTTAGCTCACGTCCGTGCCAGTTGGTCTTGTAGAGGGGGTCAACCAAAGTTGCGAACGCTGGGGCGCCTGGGACAGCGCTGTGCAGGCCAGCGGCGTAGTCATACCAAATGATGTCTTTTAGGTGCTCCTCGGCAGAAACCACAGCACCCGTCTTCGGGTCAATGGTGAAGCGGGTAATGGTCGAACCACCCGTTGCATCGCCAAGAGCGCGAGATGCGCTAGCAGCAGCACCGGTTGCGCTGAGCTCGTGGTTCATTAGTACCTGAACCTTGCCGCCCTGAGAGTAAGCACCCATTCCGTCTGGAACGCCAGGAAGCATCCAGCTTCCGTAGGTGTTGCCAGCGGTTGCCAGCACAGAAAGCTTTGCGGTTGATTCGAGTGAAGCAAGGTAAATCGGCTCGGTAGAGTTCGCTGAAGCTGGGATGCCCATACCAAGAATTGCTGCCGGAATGACCGACAAAGCAATGTATTTGCGCATTTCTTCTCCTAATTGATGGACGTTTGGAAGAACTATCTGTGAGCAAACACAACTTCGTGTGGCAGTTAGGTGAACAGGCGAGGTGTCTTTGGTTTCAAGAAGATGAAATCCCTTTTCCTCGTTCGCCTTACTGAATCTCAAAAAGTTTTAGACTCTTGATTTAGATCCAATTCAAACAAGAGGGAAGATGCCAACTTTTAGCGATGCCGAGAAGAAAGCCATGCAAGAAAGAGCTCGCGAACAGCGCGAGTTCAAAAAACTCTCGGGTGAGGATCAAGTTCGTCGCAAGGTTGATGAGATGACTCCGGCCGAGCAGAAGATTGCCCTCGGCATTCACGAGCTCGTGCTAAGCATCGATCCGAACCTCAAGCCACAGACCTGGTATGGAATGCCTGCCTACTACCTTGATGGCAAAGTGGTCTGTTTTTTCCAGCCCGGTTCTAAGTTCGAATCTCGCTATTCGACCTTTGGTTTCCAGGAGACTGCAAAAGTCGATGATGGTGACATGTTCCCAACCAGCTTTGCGATTATAAAGTTCACCCCAGCGGTGAAAGAGCGAATTGCACAGCTCGTGCGCAAGGCTGTTGGGCAGTAACTAGAAGCTTGCCAATTCGGCAACAGTTTTGAAGCTGCGTTCACTACCTGCTGATTTGTGAACCAAGCTAAAACTTGGTGAACCAATGCTGGTTGCAAATTCAAAGTGCAGCTCTTCGTTAGCGCCGCTCCAGCTCATGGCAAGTTTGTCCGAACCCAGCACCTGCCAGGAGAATTTACCTTCGAAGGCACTAGATCTGCGGATTCTCGCCATTGCAATAATTGCCTGGGTTACCTCGCTCTTTAGCGCTTGATCAATCTCTGCAGGGGTGTAGTTGTGACGGTTAGTGTCGCGACCCTGGGCAGTTTTTGCGAACAACTCTTTGTCATCCATCCCGTTGAATAGGCCGACGTAGTAAACCTGCGGTTCTCCCGGCAGCAAGAACTGCACCATGCGGGAGATTACGTATGCGGTGTCATTAGCCAAGATGTTTGGCAAGGTCGCGTTGATCTGGTGAGGCAGGTCAAACCACTGCGGAATCACGCTTGCAATTGCAGAGTGGCCGCCTGTGTTCTCCTCGGCCTTTTTGAAGATAAAGGCCATCTCATCTTGGGTTATAAGTCCTGGACGACCACCAATTGGACCGCCGTCGATTACGCCGTAACCATCATGGGTGTCAAGCACGTTTAGGCAGTTGTCTGGGCGAATCTTGAACCAGTTGTCCAATCGGTCCACGGTGCCGGTAAAGAATGAGTGCAACAGTAGTGGCGCAGTTTGGAAGTCGTATATCAAGTCAACCAGTGGCGCGATGTCCAACTGTTGGGTGTAGTGAGCGTGAACCTCAACCAAAACGCGCATGCCGTAACCGTGGATCTTCTCGGTTAGCTCTTTGACGAACTCCAAGGTTTCTGGGGTCATAAACGAGTCTGTGCCCGGGGTCTTTACGGCATAGCCAATTGCATCGAGGCGAACCACCTTTACGCCACCGGACTTTAGGGCCTTCAGGACTCGATCCAAGTAGCCCTGACCGGCTGGGTGGTTGATGTCGATATCAACCTGAGACGGCATGAACGTGGTCCATACCAATCTGCGCTCACCAGCAACGTTGTATGCGGTGAAGGGGAAGCCAGGTCTTGGGCGGTAGAAGGAAGTAATCCCTTCTTCAGTTCCACCATTCGGGAACACCACGTCGTAGGTGAGGAACATACCTGCAAACTCTGAGGCATCGCCCTTTTCCTGCCAATCCAAAAACTCAGGGGAGAGGTAGGAGGCGTGGTTCACAATCAGGTCAGCAGTGAGCTCGTGAGTTTCTGAGATCCGCTTGAAGTCAGTCCAATTGCCAAGACGAGGATCAACAATGCTGTGGTCAATTGGATCAAAGCCGGCATCATCACCGTCGTAAGGGTGGAAGAACGGAAGCACGTGAATACCGCTGAAGTCTTTTAGGGGACCCGCAAGTAACTTCTCAATCTCGGAAAGGCTTCCTCCCACGCGCTCGGCGTAAACGAGAATGCTGGCGCCCGACATGGGTTCCTCCTGTAAG
Source organism: Aquiluna sp. (assembly GCF_965064355.1). Taxonomy (NCBI): domain Bacteria; kingdom Bacillati; phylum Actinomycetota; class Actinomycetes; order Micrococcales; family Microbacteriaceae; genus Aquiluna; species Aquiluna sp. The sequence continues at coordinate 6,047 of NZ_CBCHRQ010000017.1, read as the reverse complement.
CGATTGCGGTACTTATTTACACCAATAGTAGTGAGACAAATGGGGTTAAACGCAAGCGTTTACAAACCTCGTTATCTGCCATCAATCGCACAGGCGGGTGTACCACCGGGGAAGCGATGGCGGTTTTTTGCCACCCAGTGGTAAACCACAAAAGCAACGCTGGTGACCACCGGCCACTTCAAAACGTAACCCGCCAAAGACCAGATGGTCTTGGAGTCAATCAACCCTTGCGATATCGCAAGGTGACCGGATTCCGTGCCTCTGTCGTTGACATACTGCACGGCCTGCTCGCAGTCAGTCAGATTCAAGCCCAAGGCGGCCAGATCAGAGCGCTGGTAGGGCGCGGTAGGAATGCGATTTTTGGTCATGCGAACAAAAGCACGAGCGCTCGAGGAGCAGAACTTGCAGTCACCGTCGAAGATCAACATCACACTCAAGTCAACCAGCGAACACCCCAGCTATTTCCAGAATCTGGTTTCGATACTTGCCAAACCGCTCCAAGAAAGGCGTAAAGTTGCAGGGTGAATTCCGAGCTGGCTAAATCAGCGCATTGCGTGGCTTTGTCACACACCCAGACGTCATTGGCTGGTGAGTGATTTGAAGAAGCAGATTCACCCCTCCAGGCTCATCGTGCTCGCTTTCCTCGGCGTAATTGCAGTCGGAACAGCCCTTTTGATGATGCCGTTCACCGCTGTCAGCGGTAAAGGGACTGGTTTCGCGGACGCGCTATTCACGGCCGCAAGTGCCGTAACCGTAACTGGTCTGGCATCGGTGGACACCGCACTGCACTGGAATATCTATGGTCACTTCGTTATCGCCCTGCTCATTCAAATCGGTGGATTTGGAATTGTTGGTTTTGCAACCCTGCTCGGTTACCTAGTTGACGGTCGCATTTCTCTGAGCAGTCGAGCATCTGCGAGGGCCGAGGCATCTGTCAGCGGTAACCCAGATGTTCGCAAGCTGATCACCAGCATCGTGAAGATGATGCTGTTCTTTGAAGCGTTGCTTTTCGTTTTCTTGTTTTATCGATTTTTCACCGAGTATGGCTATGACTTCCAAGATGCGGTTGGCCACGGTGCATTCCACGCCATCTCAGCTTTCAACAATGCCGGTTTTGCTCTCTACAGCGACAGTTTGATGAGCTTTGCGCGAGACAGCTGGATCATCATCCCGATCTTTGTTGGTGCCTTCATGGGATCGCTTGGGTTCCCAGTGTTGGCGGAGGGCTGGGATCGAATCAAGAATTCCACAAACAAGTTCTTGGGTCGTAAGTTTGTTTTCCTACCGGTTCAGTGGTCTTTGAACTCCCGAATCATTCTTTGGGCATCGCTGGTGTTGGTGGTAGGTGGAACTGCCTATGTTGCGATTCTGGAGTGGAATAACCCAAGGACACTTGGGCCGTTGGATCCATTGACAAAGATTCTTGATTCGATATTCGCTGCGATTATGCCTAGAACCGCAGGCTTCAATGCTCAAGACATAACCGCCATGCACCCTTCCACCTGGCTGGGTATGGACTTACTTATGTTTATCGGTGGTGGCTCAGCATCGACTGCAGGCGGAATCAAGATCGGAACCGCAGTGGTTTTGGCCTACATCGTTTTCACTGAGATCCGCGGTGAGACTGCGGTCAACATCGGTAACCGCAGATTGCCAAGATCTATTCAGCGTCAAGCCCTTACCATCGTTGGCCTAACCGCATCGGTGTCGGCATTTGCAATTGTGATCATGCGACTAACAACTGAGTTCCCGCTGGATATGATTATTTTTGATGTGCTGTCGGCAGTTTGCACCGTGGGATTGTCAACCGGTGTCACCATGGATATGCACGACCCAGGCAAGGTCATGTTCGCGATTTTGATGTTTATCGGCCGTGTCGGACCGGTGTCGATGGCAACAGCTTTGGCGCTTAGAAAAGTTAAGCGTCACTTTGAATATCCAAAAGAGAGCCCACTTATCGGGTAGTGGTACCCAATAAATAGAAAGAAGCTAGAAATGGGAAACAGCAAGCCAAGGGTGAAGCGCAGATTCCACACCGCAAACGTGGCGGTCATTGGTTTGGGCCGGTTCGGCTCCGCGCTGGCGACCGAATTGGTGAATTCTGGTCATCAGGTTTTGGGAATTGATAGCGATGATCGCATCGTTCAGCACCTGGCCCCAACGCTTACCCACGTGGTTTCTGCTGACACCACTGACGAGGAGAACCTTCGCGAACTTGGCATTGCGGAGATGGACAGTGCTGTTGTTGCCATCGGTGCCGACCTAGAGGCCTCCATTCTGACCGCGTCTCTGCTGCTGCAGATCGGAGTCAAGCAGGTTTGGGCAAAGGCCAACTCAGCATCTCACGGTCGCATCCTGACTCAAATTGGTGTCCACCATGTGATCTTCCCTGAGTATGAGATGGGTCGAAGAGTTGCCCACCAGGTTTCAGGTGAGTCCCTGGATTACGTCCACATCGATGAGGACTTCGTAATGGTGAAGACCTACGTTCCAGTCGTTTTTGAGGGCCAGCCGCTCTCGGAGGCGAAGATTCGTGCCAGCTATGGCGTCACAGTGGTAGCTGTGAACGATGGTTCCGGCTACAAGCCAGCCTTCCCAGATACCGTGCTGCGCAAGGGAAACACCATCGTTATTGCAGGGCCAAAGGGTCCACTAGACGAGTTCTGTCAGCTGGACTAATCGCAAATTGAGAACCAACATTTTTTGGATTGCTCAAGCAATCTTGCTCGGTGGGTTGCAATACCTCTACCACCCAAGCTTGAGCTTGGCAGTCATTGGGCTTTTGTTGATGCTGGGACTCGTTCTGCTCTCAACCTGGAGTGCAAGGCGCAGCGCTAAAGGTGCTCGCGGGATTGTGATCGGTTTGATTGTCGCCGGAGTCTCCGGGTTCATGTTCTCTCAAGCCATGGATGTGGCTTACTCACTGCTTTCAGCCCCAGAGGGCTTGAGATTCACGGTGATCTTCGAGTCGCTATTTGCAGCTCTATGGATCGGGGTTTCTTCGCTAGTTGCTAGAGCGTGGCTTCCTAGGACGCAAATACAGGAATAATCCGGCAGCTGCTAGCCCTAAGGATCCAAACAAAAGCCAATAGTTTGCTGGCTCTTGTGGAGCCGGCGCAGAAGTTGCAATTAGGCAAGGCTCGATGTTTGCGCTCGCGACATAACCGGAAGTGTTTAGCAGCTCGAAGCTGTAACTGCCCTCAATCGGATGCCCATCGGATGAAACCACCCTCCAGGCAACGGTGTAGGTACCAGCCTGGTAGAGATCGGTTTGTGCGGTGGCCAAAGTGCCAGAGAGTTCAGCGCAGGTTGCAGTTGCAGGGCTGCCATCGGGTGCGGTGACAACAATTTCGGCGCCACTACCAATATCCAACAGCTCATTTGAGAAGTCGAGCTTGATCTCAACCATGCCCGCTTCGACCTGGGAACCAGGCGCTGGGACCTGATCAATAACGTCATCGTGAGCTGTGGCACTAGGTCCAACCAGCAGTGAAACGAGCAAACCAAGGCCAATCAAGTTAAGCTTCATGGGTAAAAGCGTAAGGCAGGATCAATGAAGCAGGCCCTTTATGGGATTTCTGGCGGTTTAGTCGCCGGGCTACTCTTTTTGTCAATTTTGTTTTTGGGACCGCTGTCCAACCGTCAGGACGCAGCGCCGGTTGAATCGCAACCTGCGACCGTATCTGCAGTTGCCACCAGCTCGGCTGCCGCTACCGACAGCGCAAGTGTTAGCGCTGTGGTTTCCCAGTCCTGCAGTGTCAAAGAATTCATAGAGGCTGAAGGCATTTTGGATCTTCAGGCTCAGGTGGTGGATGTTTCAACTTCAGCCGTGCTGCTGGATGTAAATTCCAAGGTTGGAGCCAGGACCGCTTCGGTATTGAAGCTAGTTACCGCTGCCGCTGCGCTGGAGACTTTAGGTCCGAACTATGTGGTCACCACCCGGGTTTATGTCGACTCTGTCGACCCGAGCATCTTGTATGTGGTTGGTGCCGGTGACGTCACTCTCTCAAGAACCGATGTGACAAGCCAAAGCGTTTATAAAAACGCTCCGAAGCTTGCAACCCTCATTCGTCAAATCACCAAGGCACTTCCGGGCCAAACCTTTAGCCAAATTGTCGTTGACAACTCTTTGTACGGTGGCAAATCTGGCGACTGGAAGACCGACTGGGACAAAAAGGGCATCGCCGAAGGCTACATGTCTAAAGTCTCTGCTCTGCAGATCGATGGCGATAGAAACAACGCAGCCGGTAAGGATTCGGCTCGTGGTAGCGACCCGGTCGCAAGGGCAGGTAAGTGGTTCAAAGAAGCCCTTGGTGCTGCAGGGTCGCAAGCGGTTGTGACCAAGGGAGTGGCCCCAACCACAGTCAAAGAAGTTGCGAAGGTCACCTCAAGACCAATTAGGGAGTGGATCGACTACATGCTTGTAGTCTCCGACAACACCTTGGCTGAGGCACTTGCTCGCCTGATTGCCATAGACACCGGGTTCGGAACGAGCTTTGCATCGCTTGATGGCGCATACAAGCTGGCTTTGAAAAACACCGGCCTGGATCTGAGTTCCCTCAGAATTGAAGATGGTTCAGGGCTTTCGGATTACAACGCGGCATCGCCTGCGCTAATCAACTCACTACTTGGACTAATTCAGTCGGGCTATGGCGATTTTGAAGTGATCAAAGACGGCATGCCGGTGGCAGGAACTCCTGGGTCACTCTCATACCGACTGGAGGAAGCTGCTGGCAAGATCACCGCCAAGACCGGCTGGATTCAGACCGGCTACACCTTGGCTGGGTTTATGCAGACTCCAGATGGTGGCAACCTACTCTTCACCCTCTACAACCTAGGTAAGGTCACAGAGGCAAATCGTGAGGCAATGGATGATCTAGCTATGGGCATCTATAACTGCGGAACGCTATTGGGTAATCAGTAGCAATGTCGAGGGCCCTGTTTGTCATTGATGTGCAGAACGACTTTTGCGAGGGCGGTGCTTTGGCCTGCCAAGGTGGCGCTCAAGTAGCCAGCAGCATCACCAAATATTTGCAGGGCAACAAATCCAACTACGACAAGGTAATTGCCTCCAGAGATTGGCACACACCAGATAGTGCAAACGGCGGTCACTTTCCAGCAGCCGGCATTGAACCGGATTATGTGGACACTTGGCCGCTGCACTGCATTGCGGGCACACCTGGTGCCGATTACCACCCAAATCTGGATTCGTCGCTGGTAGATATTCATATCAAAAAAGGTCAAGACCAGCCCGGCTATTCCATATTTGATGGCGTCACAGATTCTGGCGAAAAGATTCAGGATCTGATTTCTCGATTAGGGATTACCGAGGTTGATGTGGTTGGAATCGCAACCGACTACTGTGTTCGAGCCTCGTCTCTTGATGCCAAGAAGTTCGGTCTTGATGTTCGCGTGATTACGTCTTTGACCGCTGGGGTATCAGCCGCGTCCACTGAGGCAGCGATCGACGAGCTGGTCGATGCCGGCGTGAGGGTTTCAGCTACCGCTTAGAACTCGCGCTTCGCACCTTCGGATGGGGTTACCGAGAACACTCGTGGTTTAGTGAAGCCCGCCTTTGCAAAAGTCAGCTCGCAGTTTTCTGCAAGTTCCGCAAGCTTGTCTTTGTGGATGATCGCAATTGCTGCACCACCAAAGCCACCACCGGTCATTCGGGCACCAATTGCGCCGGTTGCCCTTGCAGTTTCAACGGCTAGGTCTAGTTCAGCAACTGAGATTTCAAAGTCGTCACGCATCGAGGCGTGGGATTCCAAAAGCAATCTGCCCAAAGACGAAAGGTTGCCTTCGCGCAGCGCACTAAGAGTGTCAAGCACCCTTTGGTTCTCGGTGATGATGTGGCGAACACGCCTAAAAGTCTCGTCGTCTAGCTGCGATTGGGCCCTAGGTAGGTCAGAGAGCGAGAGCTCTCTAAGCGATGCAACGCCAAGTTCCCGAGCACCAACTTCGCAGGATGTTCTTCTCGAACCGTATCCACCGTGAGCATGAGAGTGCGAAACCTGAGTGTCGATTACAGCGATCACCAGGTCGTG
>NZ_CBCHRQ010000016.1:0-22418 GCF_965064355.1 Aquiluna sp. | reverse complement strand
GCCATGCTAACCGATAGGCTTGTGTCGGCTATTTCGCGCATGTAGCGCAGGTTTATCAGGAGAAAAATTGAACAAAATTAAGGTGATTGGCAAGGTCGTTGAACTTGACGGCGACGAGATGACTCGCATCATTTGGCAGGACATCAAGGACCACCTAATCCTTCCGTTTCTAGACGTTGATCTTGAGTACTACGACCTATCGGTTGAGAACCGCGACGCTACCGACGACCAGGTAACCATCGACGCAGCACACGCGATTCGTGAGCACGGTGTTGGTGTTAAGTGCGCAACCATCACCCCGGATGAGGCACGAGTTACCGAGTTCAAGCTAAAAAAGATGTGGAAGAGCCCAAACGGCACCATTCGTAACATCCTTGACGGCGTAGTTTTCCGCGAGCCAATCATCATCTCTAACGTGCCACGTTTGGTGCCGGGTTGGACCAAGCCAATCATCATTGGCCGTCACGCTCACGGTGACCAGTACAAGGCAACTGACTTCAAGGTTCCGGGCAAAGGCCGCGTAACCATGACCTGGACCCCAGCTGACGGTTCAGAACCACAGACCATGACCGTCGCTGACTACCCAGAAAACGGTGGCGTTGCAATGGGTATGTATAACTACATGGACTCGATCCGTGACTTTGCTCGCGCATCGTTCAACTACGGTCTGTCTCGCAACTACCCGGTTTACCTTTCCACCAAGAACACCATCTTGAAGGCCTACGATGGCGCGTTCAAAGATGCTTTCGAAGAGGTCTTCCAGGCCGAGTACGCAGCCAAGTTCGGGGCAGCCGGCATCACCTACGAGCACCGCCTGATCGACGACATGGTTGCGGCAGCGCTCAAGTGGGAGGGTGGCTACGTCTGGGCTTGCAAGAACTACGACGGCGACGTGCAGTCTGACACCGTGGCTCAGGGATTTGGCTCGCTAGGTCTTATGACTTCGGTGCTAACTACCCCAGATGGCAAGACCGCACTGGCTGAGGCTGCTCACGGCACCGTGACTCGTCACTACCGCCAGTGGCAGAAGGGCGAGAAGACCTCGACCAACCCAATTGCGTCGATCTTCGCCTGGACCAGAGGCCTTATGCACCGCGCCAAGCTAGACGGCACACCTGAGGTTCACGAATTTGCTGAAACCCTAGAGGACGTCATCATCAAAACCGTTGAGGCCGGTCACATGACCAAGGACCTTGCAGCTTTGGTTGGCCAGCAGCAGGCATGGCAGAGCACCGAGGAGTTCATGGCTACCTTGGCTCAGAACCTAAAGGCCAGAATCGGTTAATCGATAAGGCTGTGGAAAACCCCCTGCAAGAAATTGCTGGGGGTTTTACTTTTTCCCCATGGCTAATTACTCAAGAATCTTGCTTGCATCCGCACTAATTGGACTTAGTGCGCTGCCAGCGGGCGCAGCTGGAGACCCAGTGCCAACCGTGGTAGGCGCATTCGCCGAGCAGGTGTCAATCAACAAAACGCGATTTATCTTGATGTTCGATGCACCAATTGAAAACCTAACCAGCGATGACTTTCGAGTAACCGTTGGCTGCTTATTCGGATACCTAGAGGTGCTAGATGCCACCGCACAGGTTGAGCTTCTGGACTGCCCTTCGGGATTGGTTGAGCTGGTGTTACTGGCAAACACTGTTGGATCAAGCTCCCTGGGGCCATCGGAGGACTACGTGGTCGGTATCGAAATCGATGCCACAGTTCCAGGCGTCCCTACTCCACCACCTGTCACGACTCCGGAACCAACCCCAACCCCGACTCCGGAACCAACCCCAACCCCGACTCCGGAACCAACTCCACCTCCAATCGCGAATCCAGAACCAGCCCCGACTCCACCACCAAGCGTTGAGTTGCCAACAACCTCGCCCGAGATCCAGCAATCTTCAAGTCCATCGGTTTCGGATTCGGCAGTGGTTGCTGTTTCTGAATCGGCGATCGTCGAATGGGATACGGAGCTTGTTGTGGTGACAATCACTCCGCCTGCAAATAGTGAGCCAGAGGAGACTGCTATGGACCAAGAATCCTTGCTAGCTGCCCTTCAAGAAGAAAACGACACACAGGCCGCGGATTCTCCCAGGATGGTTGAAGTGACTTCAGAGGAAGTGGTTATCGAGTCGGTCGCGGGTGAAAAGCTGGAATCTGATCAGACCAAAGGTTCACAATGGATCTGGCTTATTGGTTTGGGGTCGCTGACCCTGCTGGTAATCGGATTAGTCAGAGGGTTTAGCGGAAGATGATGGTGCGCTGGCCATCCAGCAGGACACGGTGCTCTGCGAACCACTTGACCGCCTGAGTCAAAGTCTTTGACTCAGCATCCTGACCAATTTCAACTAGGTGCTGTTTGGAATCGGAGTGCTCAACGCGAGTGACGTTTTGCTCGATGATCGGACCTTCGTCTAGGTCTTCGGTCACAAAGTGAGCAGTTGCTCCAATCAGCTTCACACCGCGAGCGTGAGCCTGGGCGTAGGGGTTTGCACCTTTGAAGCCAGGCAGGAAGCTGTGGTGGATGTTGATGATTCGGCCGGTGAAGTCCTTGCAGAACTCAGGGGAGAGGATTTGCATGTAGCGGGCTAAAACAATCAGCTCAATGCCCTGCTCGGCAATCAACTGGCGCAGGTGACTCTCGAAGTTCGTTTTCTCCTGCTGGGTCTGAACCTTGAAGCTTTCAAATTCGATGCCGTAGAACTCCGCTAGGTTTTCAAGATCTGGGTGGTTTCCCACGATTCTTGGAATCTCAATTGGCAAAAGACCAGCGCGCTGTCGGTAGAGCAGGTCGTTCAAAGTGTGTGAAGCCTTAGATACCAAAACCAGAGTCTTCATCTTGCGACCAACGTGATCAAGCACGTAGGTCATCTCAAAGCGAGTTGCAATTTCTTCGAACTGCCTGCCAAAAGCTTCCTTGGTGGTGTCTGCCTCAATCTGAAGGCGCATGAAGAATCTGCCGGTGTCCAGCGAGGTGTATTGCTGGCTCTCGGTGATGTTGCCGCCTATTTCAACCACAGCTCCGGTAATCGCATGCACGATACCTTTTTGGTCAGGGCATACAAACGTTAGGACCCAGTGTTCTTTTGAGCTAGCCATCCCCCAATCCTATTGAGTGATTCGCCAAAGAAAGGCCCTTGCGGGCTGGTAAACTTGTGCCATGCCAACTCAACCAGCCAGCTTTAGTTCACCGCTTTCCGAGACCGATCCGGAAATTGCTGCCGTCTTGGAGCAAGAACTTGATCGTCAGCGTCACACCCTTGAGATGATTGCCAGCGAAAACTTTGTGTCACGCGGCATCTTGGAGGCGCAGGGTTCTGTGCTCACCAATAAGTACGCCGAGGGATACCCAGGCAAGCGCTACTACGGTGGTTGTGAGGCTGTGGACGTTGCAGAGGAGCTAGCTCGTAATCGAGCCAAGGAGCTCTTTGGTGCTGAGCACGCAAACGTGCAGCCACACTCCGGTGCTACGGCTAACGCTGCGGTAATGATGGCTTTGGCCAACCCAGGCGAGAAGATTTTGGGATTGTCGCTGGCTCACGGTGGTCACCTAACCCACGGTATGAAGCTAAATTTCTCGGGCAAGATGTATGAGCCGCACGCCTACGAATTGGACCCAAACACCTACCTGATCGACATGGACAATGTTCGCGAGCGAGCACTTGAAGTTCGCCCGAAGGTTTTGATCGCAGGTTGGTCGGCCTACTCTCGCCACTTGGATTTCGCAGCCTTCCGCTCCATCGCGGATGAGGTTGGCGCAAAGCTTTGGGTAGACATGGCTCACTTCGCAGGTTTGGTGGCAGCCGGTGTTCACCCAAGCCCAGTTCCTTATGCCGACGTGATTTCCTCAACCGTTCACAAGACCTTGGCTGGACCTCGTTCCGGAATGATTTTGTGCAAAGAAGAACTTGCCAAGAAGATCGACTCCGCTGTGTTCCCAGGCCAGCAGGGTGGACCGCTAATGCACGTGATCGCTGCAAAGGCAGTTGCCTACAAGGCAGCGATGCAGCCAGATTTCATAGATCGTCAAAAGCGCACCATTGAGGGCGCACAGATCATCGCCGAGCGTTTGGTTCAGCCAGATGTGGCTGCAGCAGGTGTTTCGGTTCTAACCGGCGGAACCGATGTGCACTTGGTTTTGGTTGACCTTCGAAACGCACCAATCACCGGTCAGGACGCAGAGAATATCCTGCACGAGGCCGGCATCACCGTGAACAAGAACTCAGTGCCATTTGACCCACGTCCACCAATGGTTACCTCAGGCATCCGCATCGGAACTCCTGCGTTGGCAACCCGTGGCTTTGGCGCAGAGGAATTCACTGAGGTTGGAGACATTATTGCTAACGCTCTAAAGCCAGGTGCTGACCTTGCTGCACTGCGCGCTCGCGTTCACAAGCTCACTGAAAGCATTCCGCTTTACTCAAATCTCGAAAACTGGTAAATCCTTGACTGCAATCGTGCTCGATGGCTTGGCTACCGCCAAGGCAATCAAAGCCGAACTCGCTCTCCAGGTCGCCAAGCTGCACCAAGCCGGCATCAAGCCTGGTCTTGGAACGCTTTTAGTTGGAGACGATCCTGGGTCGCAAACATATGTCGCTGGCAAGCACCGCGATTGTGCGGAGATTGGCGTGCATTCGGTTCGCATCGACCTTCCCGCCTCAGCTTCTCTTAGCGATATCAAAGCGGCGGTTAGAGACCTAAATGACTCCAAAGAAGTTACCGGCTACATTGTTCAGCTGCCGCTTCCCAAGGGCATTGATTCAAATTCGATTTTGGAGTTGATGGATCCGGCTAAAGATGCAGACGGTCTTCACCCAATAAACCTTGGCAGGTTGGTAATGAACGTCTCCGGTGAGATGTCTTCGCCACTGCCATGCACTCCCAGTGGAATCGTTGAGCTGCTTCGTCGCTACCAGGTGCCAACCGCAGGTGCCGAGGTAGCCATTATTGGTCGAGGTCTAACTGTTGGTCGACCGCTTGGATTGCTAATGACCCGCAAGGGCATCGATTCAACCGTCACAATGCTTCACAGTGCGAGCAAGGACATTCCTGAAGCTGTTCGCCGAGCAGACATCGTGGTCGCAGCCCTAGGTCAGCCCCACTTCGTAAAGCCAGAGTGGATCAAGCCCGGTGCTGCTGTTCTTGATGTTGGCATCACGAGAACCGCTACTGGGCTAACTGGAGATGTCGATCCAAGAGTTGCCGAGGTTGCCGGTTGGTTTTCACCAAATCCTGGTGGCGTAGGGCCGATGACCAGAGCGATGTTGCTGAAGAACGTAGTTCTAGCAGCTCAAAACTGAGAGCGAATAGCCCACAAATCTGGAAACACCGGGTTGAACAGCGTGCTCGCAAGATAACCAGCCCCGCTTGAACCTCCGCTACCCATCTTGCGACCGATGGTTCGCTCGACCATCTTCACGTGACGGTAACGCCACTCCTGAAGCCCCTCATCAAAATCAACCAGCGCTTCAGAGACCATAGAGGCCTCTGGGTCGGATCTGTGTAGCTCAATCAAAACCTGCTGCACTTCCTCGTTTGGCTCCCAATTAGCTGTGACATCGCGCGTTAGTGCACCCTCTGGCATTGCCTTTCGAGAGTGGAAATAGTGCAGCGCTGAATCCCATAGCGATGGTCGAAGCATGGCGGCCTCCACCTTGGCGCGGGCCGCGGAACCTGGAACAAGGTGTTCTGCCATTCCCATGCCGCTGCCCTTATCGGCATTAGCGCCTGCATGGTCGCGACGACCCAATACAGCTTCCAACTCTCTGAACTGGGCAGACTGAAAACCCGATGCGCTTGAAAGTCGAGCGCGGAAGGAGTTGAACTGCAGCGGAGTCATGGTCTCGAGAATATCGAGCTGAGAAACACAGGTCTTCATGATGGTTCTCACCCGGCCCAAAAGCGATAGTGATCGATGAGTATCTCCTGCCTCAAGGGCCTTCTGGGAAGCTGCGACTTCGTGCAGGATCTGCTTGAACCACAATTCGTAGACCTGGTGAATGGTTATGAATAGCAATTCATCGTGTTCTGGGCCATCGCTGAGTGGCTGCTGCAATGTGAGCAGCTCATCAACCTTGAGGTAGGAGGTGTAGCTGACGTGCTTATCGTGGGTCATGTGACGCGGTTCCCATCTAGCTGGACTTTTTTGTAATCACCAGATGACACAAGATCGCGAAGCCTCTCAAAGCCATCGAATACCTCGGTGTAGCTGGTGGCAAGCGGTGAGATTGCCAATCTAATTGCTCCTGGTTCGCGGTAGTCCGGAATCACATTCTTTAGCTTTCGAAGGGCAACCGCTATTTGCTTGGCATCTTGGTGAATCACGATGATATGCCCACCACGCTTTTTGGAATCGCGTGGAGTCCCCAAAGTGAAGCCAAGTGGTGCCAACCAGGCATCAAATAGTTCAATCATCAGATCTGTGCCTTTGGCAGCCTTGGCTTGAATTTTCTCGATTCCGGCTTCAGCGATCATTTCAAATGCAACTTCAACCCCGCGGATTCCTATGATGCTAGGGCTGGCGATTTGGAAGCCTCGAATACCTTCGGCCTTTTCATAGAAAGGACCCATTTCAAACTGTCGATCATTCGAGAACCAACCCTGAATAGGGATGCGCAACTGGTCCTGCAGTTCTTTACGGATAAACATCCAGCCCGGTGAGCCAGGGCCTGAGTTGCCATATTTATAAGTGCAGCCAACCGCTAAGTCCACGCCGTTTGCATCGAATTGAAGGTCAATGGCACCGGCCGCGTGTGAGCAGTCCCAAATCACTAGCGCTCCGTGCTTTCGGGCAACGTCGGTAATTCCCTTGATGTCAGGCCTGCCACCAGAGCGGTACTGGATCGCCTGCAGGGTTACGAACGCAACATCATCACTGAGGTGCTTTTCAAGCTCCTGTGGGCTTATTAGTTCGCAGTCATGTTCGACATCAACAGCACCAGGACCACCAAGGCCATCGTTATTCAAGGTAATTAGGTTCAGGCCTAATTGCTCCGCGATGCCAGCCAAGATGTAGCGATCGGTTGGGAAATTTGCTGAGTCGATGATTACGGTTTTGCGTCCAGGTCTAGCTTTCAGCGCAGCCATGCAGAGTTGGTAGAAATTCACGCTCGTGGTGTCACACACCAGGGTCTGACCATCGGTGGTGCCAAGCACGCTTCTGGCCAAAAGATTTCCAGCTGACTGTGCCTGGTCAATCCAATGACTCCAGCCATCGACCAATTCCGGCGCCCACTCATTGAGCAGGAAGTGGTTTATGACCTCAACCGTTTTCTTGGGAAGTCGCCCTAGGGAATTGCCATCTAGGTAGCAAAGATTTGGGTCGGTTATGACAAATTGCTCTTTGTAATGTGCCAGTGGGTCGGCAAGATCGAGCTTTTCTGCAAAGCTTCGTTGCGTTGCCGAGGACTGGCTTTGGGCCGCACTCATGGCCCAACTCTACAACTAGACCAGTAGCTGGTGCTTCGCAAGCTCCGCATAGAGCGGAGTGGACTTGACAAGCTCAGAGTGGGTTCCTGAACCAACCACCTTGCCGCGTTCTAGAACAATGATTTGGTCGCTGTCGACAACGGTTGAAAGCCTGTGAGCAATCACAATAAGTGTTCGGTTTTTAGCAACCGCATCAATGGCTTCGCGCATGCGCTGCTCGTTCGGCCCATCAAGTGCGCTGGTTGATTCATCAAGCAACAGAATCGGGGGAGCAGCAAGCAGAGCCCTTGCGATCGCAAGTCTTTGGCGCTCTCCTCCAGAGAGCATGATGCCGTTTTCGCCAACCTCGGCATCAAGACCGGAGGCATCACGGTTTAGCACCTCGGTGAGATTCACCATATCCAAAACCTGTCGAAGATCCTCATCGGTAGCTTCGGCGCGGCCCAGCAGCAGGTTCTCTCGAATCGATCCGGCCAGCACAGGAGCGTCCTGCTCGACATAACCAATCTGCGAGCGCAGGGTCTCTAGTGACATCTCTTTTACGCGCTGGCCATCCAGCAGGATTTCACCGGAAGTTGGTTCGTAGAACCGCTCGATTAGCGAGAAGATGGTGGATTTTCCAGCGCCGGATGGTCCAACTAGCGCGACCCTGGTACCACGAGGAATCTGGAATGAGACGTTCTCCAGGATGGGTTTTGATTCTTCGCCTTCGGCAGCTTCGTAGTTGAAACCGATCATTGAGAATTCAACAGCGTTATCGCCAGCTGGGACTAAGCCACCCTGTCCCTGGTCCTCCTCGTCGATAACCATAATCTCTTGAATTCGAGCCAAGGCACCCAGCGCGCTCATCACTGATGAGTAGGCACCGAAGGCCGAGATAAGAGGACCAACCATGAAGAACAACAGAATCACAAAGGTGACCAGGCTGGAGATTGAGGTCGCACCGGTGGCAACGCGAAGACCGCCTAGTCCAAGCACCACAATGAATGCGGTGTTGAAAGCAATCTGTGCGATTGGAGCCACGATCGCACTTAGCTTTGCAATCTTGACGCCCTGGTCATAAGCGGCAATCGCATCCTTGTCGATTGCCTCTGCCTCTCGAGTCTCGGCGCGGGCAGCTCTAATGGTTCGAATCGCTCCTAGTGCTCGCTCAACCGATGCGCTCATGGCACCGACCTTTTGCTGAGCCTTTGTGGTTGCGCTTCGCAACTTACGACCAGTCATTGCGATCGCGGCAACGGCAACAAAAACCACCAACAAGGTAGAACCCAAAAGAATCGGGTCAATAAACGCCATCACGATAATCGCGCCAAAAAACTGCAGCATCCCACCAACTGCGTCCACTAAGCCCTGGGTAAGGACGGACTTGAGCAGTGTCGAGTCGGCACCAACTCTGGAAACTAGATCTCCGATGCGGCGGCGGTCATACTCTTTGATTGGAAGGCGTAGCAGCCTGGAAACCAGCTTTCTCCTGGTGCCAAGCACCACGCCCTCGCCGGTTCGATACAGCAAGAAGAATTGAAAACCATTGATCAAAGCGGCGCTCACCAAAAGCACAACTATCCCAATGGCCAAATTCGTAAATTCCTTACCCTCTTCAACCGCAGAGATAACCTGACCCATCAAAAGCGGTTGGCCCAATGAAAGTAGCGAGGTGAAAATCGAAAGAACCAGGGCAACAATGAGTGCCTTTTTGTGGTCTAAGAGGTAGGGGGTGAGGTCGCTGAGTTTTGCTCTGGGGCCCTTGTATTCTCTGGACCTTGGGTTCTCGGTTGGGTCGCGGTAATCGCTCAAGTTACGCCTCTAGTCTGATCATTGGGTCACCAAAGATCGCCTCGTTGAGCAGGTAATTCAGCTCGGGCAGAGCCAGTGCTCTGGTGTATGAGGTGTTCAGTGTGAACCTCTCATAATCTAACCCTTCAATGACGTCAAACACTCTGGCATCGGAAACTGTGAGGAACATCAAAGTTGTGTTTGCAGCCCGTGGGAAGTCCCGGTAAACCTTGCCGCAGCCAAAGCCAAAGACCCTGATTGCCAAATCCGCTGCCTCGGGACTGCACTTTTTTACCAAGCCCTGATCTTCGACTCTAGCCTTGGGGCGAAGATCAGCACGCTTCTCCCATATTTGAAAACAGGTTCGCAGATCATTGTTGGTGCCAATTTGTTCGCCTGAGTCGGTCACGTAGTTCACGGCAACATCCTGATCGGAAACCAGGTGAAAGCGGCGATCAAGGCGGTTTTGCACCGACCACTTTCTCCATGACCTCGGGACCAAGAAGGCGATGAAGTCGCTGTGCTCGGCGGCGTGATTGAAAAACGGAATCGACAGCGAGTTGTTTCGCCCAAAGGGGGGATTCGAAACCGTAACCAAGTTCTCACCCTTGGGGATGTATTTTAGAAAGTCGGCCTCTTGAACCCCTGGATGCTTAGGGTAAAGATCTACCGCTTCAATGGACTTGGCCCCCAGCTGAATCAGCGCATCAATGAAGGCACCGTTGCCTCCAGAGGGTTCTAAGAAGCTGTGGTCGATTCCTGTAACTACCAGAAGCTGCGTGCTCAATTCAAGTGCTAGGTCTTTTGGGGTGTAATACTGCTCCACCCCGGTCTTACGACGATTACCCAGCTTCTCCATGGGAGAAAGATATCAAGCTTTGCCAGGTAGCTAGACCAAACGGCCTACTTTCCAGAAAGTCTGGCTTTCGCGGTGTTACGCGCCCCTGATGCCGATTGGACATTGCCCACTTTTCCGAATCCAAAAGGTGGCATGTTGACGTAGATATTCTCAGTCTTTGACTTATCGATTAGGTAGGTCTCGTGCCAGATCCCCACTGAATCGGACTTCATCGCCAGCTGGTTGTATGCCTTCCATGCCGGTAGATGTTCAGAATCCTTGGCTTTTGAATAGGCAATCAACTTTTCTGCACTTTCCCAGTATTGAACCAAGATAATCGTGCGAGAAAACCACATTTGGTATGACAAAAAACCTAGCTGTCGATTGATGTGGAGTTCTTTGAGCATTTTCGGCATCGCCGCAAATACTGGCAGCCAATGGTGGATCGCAAACCAATTGTTTACGCGCATGCCAATTAGGAAAAGAACAAAGTCTCTCTCCGGCACAGCTGTCAATCGCTCTTTACTAATCTTTGCCATCTTTCGGCCCAATCTTTCTTTGCGACAAATGCTAGAGCTCAGATCAGTTTAAGGCTCGTTCAGTTTCCACAGATTGGATGGAACGGTTTACCGATTTTGTCTACAAATGTTCTCTTAACGGAATTTCAGAGGAAGCTTTTTCTTATCCAATCGAAACACATCTACCCAGATGAGTAACTAAATCAGTTCAGTTTGCTAACCTAAAACGCTGCCCTGATTTGGGCCTGAAATGGAGACAAAGTTGTCGAAAAGTGTTGAGCGCGAAGCCGTTATCCGCGCTCGTTCCCTTACCAAGAAGTACAAAGATTTTGTGGCTGTAGACGGTATTGACTTTGATGTTTACCGCGGAGAGTCCTTCGGACTTCTCGGCCCAAACGGTGCTGGGAAATCCACGACTATGAAGATGATTACTTCGGTGTCCCAGCGCACCTCTGGTGAGCTGACGATTTTAGGTAAAGAGCCAAACGACAAGGGCCCTGAGATTCGTGCACACCTTGGTGTTGTGCCGCAAAAAGACATGTTGGACCGTGAACTAAAGGTTTGGGAGAACTTAGTCACCTATGGTCGTTATTTTGGACTGCCTCGTAAGTGGCTAAAGACCAAGGTTGAAGAGCTATTGGAGTTTGCGCAGCTAACCGACAAGCGAAACGAAAAAGCCGACAACCTTTCAGGCGGTATGCAGCGTCGTTTGGCTATCGCCCGTGGACTGGTAAACGAGCCAGAAATTTTGCTACTGGATGAGCCAACTACTGGTTTGGATCCGCAAGCCAGACACATTTTGTGGGACCGGCTCTTCCGTCTGAAGGAACAGGGCGTCACATTGGTGCTAACCACCCACTACATGGATGAAGCTGAGCAGCTTTGTGACCGCATCATCGTGATGGATAAGGGCAAGATCATGGCAGAAGGCTCACCTGCCGAGTTGATTCGCGCATACTCCTCGAAGGAAGTTGTTGAGCTCCGCTTTGGTACCGACAAGAACGAAGTAGTTGCCAAGCAGCTTGAGGGTCGCGGAGAACGCCTTGAGCTGTTGCCAGACCGAATTTTGATTTACACCGACAAGGGAGAAGTGCTTCTTACCTCGATTCTTGAATCCGGTCTTCACCCGGTTACCTCGCTGGTTCGCAGGTCATCGCTTGAGGATGTCTTCTTACGTCTGACCGGTAGGACGTTGGTCGACTAATGTCCCTCGAATTCAAACCCGGTAGCGCGGTAGATCCAAAGCGGGCAGTGCGCTTTGGCGCTTGGCGAGTAGCCGAGTACCGCTTCTACGCCATGAGTAAGTGGATGACCTCGGTCATCGCCTTTGGGCTTGGTAACCCGATTTTGTACTTGATTTCGGTTGGTCTAGGCATCGGTGCTTTGGTTGATGCCAATACCGGTGGCGGTGGCATCTTGGGTGTCCCCTACATCCAGTTTGTTGCTCCTGCGCTTTTGGCATCTGCTGCCATCCAGGGAGTGATGGATGAGGTGACCTTCCCAACCATGGATGGTTTTGTCTGGGACAAAGTCTTCTTCGCAATCAATGCCACCAGCGTTTCGACAACTCAAATTGCCAATGGTGTAATGATTGTCGCCCTTGGTAGGGGACTGTTCACTACCTTGATGTATCTGGGTGTGCTCTTGGCCTTCGGTGCGGTTCCGCTCTCCAGCGTTTTGCCACTGCTGCTCTCTTCTATGTTGGCCGGCTGGGGTTGGGCGTCTGTGATGCTTGCGATTACGGCAAGACTCGAGCGCGATGAGGGCTACTTTGCACTTATTGGCCGATTCGTAATTGCACCGATGTTTCTATTTTCCGGAACCTTTTATCCGCTTGAGCAGATGCCAATCTTCTTGCAGCCTTTGGGTTGGATCTCGCCACTTTGGCACGCGGTGCAGCTAGGTCGCCATCTTTCATACGGCATGGAACTTGCTGATGGCATGTTCTTGGTCCACCTGGCATACCTTGCAATCATGGGCATTGTCGGCATGCGTTTTGTGTATCCAAAGTTTAGGGAGCGTCTGTCTCGATGATTACTCACGCTTTGATTACGCAGGCGGTTGCCATCGCAGAAAAGCGATCCAAACGCCCGGGCGCATCGGTTTATTCGGGTCGAGCCACGGTCATGATCGAAAGAGCTCTCTATGCAGCCAAGAGTTCAAACTGGTTGATCATTATCTCCGGCTTCGTTGAGCCAGTGCTCTACCTGATGGCCTTTGGTTTTGGAATCGGACAGCTGATTGGAGATATCCAAGACGGCAGTGGCAATCCGGTTAGCTATGCGGCCTACATCGCTCCAGCACTATTGGCGACTAGCGCAATGAACGGTGCGCTCTATGACGCGACATGGAACGTGTTTTTCAAGATGCACTCTGGCAAGATCTACCAGGTCATGCTCTCGAGCTCACTTGGTCCGATGGATGTGGCTCTAGGTGAAATCTCATGGGCACTTCTCAGGGGTGCCGCCTACTCGATCGGCTTTATGGCGATTGTTACGCCACTGGGGCTGGTTACCAGTGCCTGGGGACTGCTTGCGATTCCGGCTGCGACTCTGATTGCTTTTGGTTTTGCATCGGTTGGTATGGCGATTACTTCCTACATGAAGAACTTCCAGCAGATGAACTGGATCAACTTCTTCCTGCTTCCGATGTTCCTGTTCTCCGGAACCTTCTTCCCAGTTAGCGTTTACCCGGACTGGATTGAGGTCATCGTGAAAGCGCTGCCACTTTGGCAGGGAGTTGACCTGGTCAGATCCTTGATGCTGGGAGTGATTGACCTCAGCGTGCTGGGACACATCGCTTACTTTGTGGTGATGATTGCCCTTGGCTTGAGCTTCACAACCGTGAGACTCAAGGCTTTGTTTATGCGATAGTTTGGCGCGATGGCGAATCGTTGAGAAAAGGCGACTAACGCAGGTTGGCCATCGCCAAGGCAGCTTGAACAGCTTCCTTGCCTTTGTCTTCCTTGGACCCTTCTAAGCCCGCTCTTGCAAGTGCTTCGCTCTCGTTGTTCACAGTCAGCAGTCCAAACCCAATTGGAATTGCGCGGTCAAGCTGAACTCTGGTGAGGCCTTCGGTGGCGGCGTTGCAGACGAAGTCAAAGTGCGGGGTTTCGCCCCTAAGCACGACTCCGAGCGCAATCACCACGTCTGCGCCTTTTTCCGCTGCCCACTTGGCTGCCAATGGCAACTCGAATGCGCCAGGTACGGTTTGTTGGATTACTTTGGTGGCACCTGATGCCTCAAGCTCGCGAAGAGCTCCAGCAACTAGGCCATCCATGATCTGGGTGTGCCAGCTTGTCGAGATTACGTAAATTTTCTTACCCGCCGCGCTAGAGCGCAGTTCGGGAGCACCTGATCCACTCACGGTTACAGGCTAGCTGGAAATTGGTGTCCCATGCGCTCGCGTTTTACCTGCAGGTAACCGGTGTTCTCTGCGGCAAGACCTACGATCAAAGGAACAGTCTCATTTACCGGAATACCCGCTTCAATCAAGAAATCGCTCTTAGCTGGGTTGTTGGTCATTAGACGGACACTCTTGATACCGAGGTCGTGCAGGATCGCAACAGCTGCGCCGTACTCACGAGCCTCGGAAGGAAGTCCCAGGGCAAGGTTGGCATCTACGGTGTCGAGACCCTTTTCCTGAAGTGCATAGGCCTTGAGCTTGTTTAGAAGTCCAATTCCGCGACCTTCTTGACCGCGCAGGTAAATTACTACGCCACCGTTTGGGTCTGCAGTTGCAGCGTCCATTGCAGCATCTAGCTGTGGGCCACACTCACACTTGAGTGAACCAAAGGCCTCGCCGGTGATGCACTCTGAGTGCAGGCGGACAAGTACGTTCTCGCCGGTTGGGTTACCGGAAATCAATGCCACGTGGTCGGCGGTGGTTTCAACGTCGTAGTAGCCGCGGAGTCTGAAGTCTCCGTGGGTGGTAGGAACGTTTGCTTCGGCCTCAAATCGGATGCGGTTGGCAGGCTGAGTCTGCTTAAACTCGCGACGCGATAGGTGGTCCTTTAGGTTTGCAATGGTGGTCATAGGTATGTCAAACCGCTTAGCGGTATCCAATAATTCCCCAAACCTCATCATTGTTCCATCGTCATTAACCATCTCGGCCATTAGGCCTACCGGTTGAAGACCTGCCAAAAGCAATAAATCAACCGCAGCTTCGGTGTGACCAGAGCGTTCTAAAACACCACCTGGCTTCGCGCGAAGTGGCAAAACGTGACCTGGGCGAATCAAAGATTCAGCCGTGGAGTTTGGGTCTGCCAGTACTCGACCGGTAAGGGCTCGCTCGGCAGCGCTGATTCCGGTTGAGGTTCTGCTGGCAGCATCCACGCTCACGGTGTAGGCGGTGTGGTGAGGATCTTCGCTGTTGATCCACATCAAGGGCAATTCCAGCTGGTTAGCTCGGTCTGTGCTCATTGGTGCGCAGATGTAACCGGAGGTGTAGCGAATCATCCACGCCAACCACTCTTGGGTGGCGAACTCGGCGGCGATAATTGCGTCGCCCTCGTTCTCGCGGTCCTCGGCATCGGATACCAGAACCGGCTTGCCAGCCTGCAGGGCTGCAATTACCTCTTCAATGCTTGAAAGTTGACTCATTTGAATTGCAAAAGCCTCTCAATGTGCTTCGCGAGTACGTCCGCCTCAACGTTGACCTTTTCGCCTGGGTTCTTGTAGCCCAGGGTGGTCACTTCTAAAGTTTCTGGAATCAGCGAAACCGCAATGTGGTCTTCGCCTAGTTCGTTCACTGTCAGTGAGATGCCATCGATAGTGATGGAGCCTTTCATCACGACATACTTCATAAGATCTGCCGGAATGCGAACCCGCACCCAGTCCCAGTTATCGCTTTTCTCGCGAGAGATAACCTCGCCAACACCATCAACGTGACCCTGCACGATGTGACCACCAAAGCGGGTTTCGTGCTGCATGGCGCGCTCTAGGTTGATGACATCGCCAACCTTTACCTCGCTCAAACTTGAACGCTTTAGGGTCTCAAGCATCACGTCTGCGGTGAAGGAGGTGCCATCGATTTCCATCGCGGTTAGGCAAGTGCCCGAGCAGCTGATCGAGTCTCCGCGCTTTAGGTCGCTGAGTACTTTGCCGCAGGATATCGTCAATCGAATAGCGTCTGGCTGCTTCTCGATGGCAGAAACTCTTCCAAGCTCTTCAATGATTCCGGTGAACATTAGGCCCTCCTGGCTCTAAGAAAAATGTCGCTACCTAATTGCTGGATCTCAAAAATCTCCAGGCGATGTGCCTCGGCGATGTTGCCAACTCCAATGTCGCTAAGTGCCGTCTTAGGTCCACCAATTAGAGCCGGGGCAAGGTAGATCTGATACTCATCAACTAGGTTCTCGCGCTCAAACTGGCTAGCCAGGGTTGGGCCACCTTCCACCAGGAGGTGTTTCACGCCACGTGCCCAAAGGTCCGTAAGCGCATCCTCTAGATTTCTGGTTTGAAGGTGAATAGTCGGTGCTTTGTCATTAAAGATCTTGCGGTCCTGAGGTAGCTCTCGCTGGCCAATCACCACTCGAATTGGCTGGTGCTCAAAGTAGCTGCCATCAGGCTTGCGAGCGGTAAGTTCCGGGTCGTCGGCCAACACGGTTCCAGTTCCAACAGCAATGCCGTCGATTTGGGACCTAGTGATGTGGGTGTGCTCGCGAGATGCCGGACCTGAGATCCACTGGCTGGTGCCATCTTCAGCTGCATTTCTACCATCGAGGCTGCTTGCCCACTTCAATGTCACGAAGGTTCGCTTATTTCGATTCGCAGTTAGCCAAACTCTTATCTGGTGATCGGCTTCCTGCGAGAGGAATCCTTCGATCACTTCGATGCCAGCTTCGCGAAGTGCATCAGCCCCATTGCCGGAAACATCTCCTGGATCTTGAGATGCAAAAACAACCCTGGAGATCCCCGCCGCAATCAATGCTTGCGTGCAAGGACCGGTTCTGCCGGTGTGATTGCATGGTTCGAGAGTCACTACAGCGGTTAGGTTCGCAGGTGGATTGCTCCCGTAGGTTTCGCTTAGGTTGGTAAGCGCCATGACCTCGGCGTGAGCGGTGCCGGCACCCTCGTGCCAACCCTCAGCAATGATGTTCAAATCTTCATCGAGAATGACAGCGCCGACCTGGGGGTTTACGCCGTAGGAAGGACCATTTAGGGCAAGTTCGAGTGACCTGCGCATTGCAGGTTCGAATGCTTGCTGGTTCATTTCGCCCTCTCGGTAATCACAGACCGCGGGCGCGCGAGAAAAACGGGTGCACAGCACCCATGTTCTTCTCCCATCCGGACTTTAACCGTCGGTACCGGAATTTCACCGATTCAACCGCCTGAGGTCATTTAGCTGGCTGCCAAACTCCCAGTCGGGTCGCGGACTTTAACCGCCGGCTCAGATTTTCACTGACCCCGAAGAACTGTGTTACTTAGAACAATACTTGTTTTGGCTAGAAAATTCCTTAGTGCTATGGGCGCACAAAGCCGAGCTTGTCGTAAACGTCAGAAAGCGTGTGCTCGGCAATTTGATTTGCCTTCGCGGCACCCTTGGCCAAAAGCCGGTCAAGTTCGGCAGGATCAGCCAACAATTCCTGAGCCCTAAGTCGAATTGGGTCCAGAGCGGCCACCACTGCATCCGCAACGGCGGTCTTTAGTGCTCCATAGCCTTGGCCCTGCAGCGAGGAAGCAAAGGCCTCAATGCTCTCGCCGGTGATTGCGCTGTAAATACCAATCAGGTTTGAAACCCCAGGCTTAGCTTCGCGGTCAAAGCGAATCTCGCCGTCGGTGTCGGTAACGGCACTCTTGATCTTCTTGGCGATCACGCTGGGTTCGTCCATAAGGTTCACAAGACCCTTTGGGTCCTGCGCAGACTTAGACATCTTCGCAGTTGGCTCCTGAAGGTCATAAATCTTCGCGGTCTCTTTCAAGATCTGTGCCTCAGGGACCTCAAAAGTCTTACCGAATCGAGAGTTGAATCTGGTTGCTAGGTCCCTGGTTAGCTCTAGGTGCTGGCGCTGGTCTTCGCCAACCGGGACTGCCTTTGGTTGGTAGAGCAGGATGTCGGCAGCCTGCAAAATCGGGTAGGTGAAAAGACCAACAGAAGAGTTGTCCGCTCCGCCTTTTTGACTCTTGTCCTTGAACTGAGTCATACGGCTGGCCTCACCAAAGCCGGTGATGCAGTTCAAAACCCATGCCAACTGGGCGTGAGCAGGAACGTGAGACTGCACGAACAGTGCTGACTTATTTGGGTCAATTCCAGCTGCAATGTATTGGGCTGCGGTGCGACGGGTGTTTTGACGAAGTTCGCTTGGGTCCTGCGCAACGGTGATGGCGTGTAGGTCAACGATGACGTAGTAGGCGTTGAAGTCATCCTGCATCTTTACCCACTGGGTAAGCGCACCAAGGTAGTTGCCTAGGTGAAGGCTTGCAGCGCTTGGCTGCATTCCCGAGAGCAGGTTTGGCTTTGTCATTTTTGTCCTACAGGTCGTATTCGACGTTCACGGGCGTGTGATCGGTCCAACGGGTGTCATAGCTTGGAGCTCTATCAACCCGATAATTCTGCCCCTTTTCCGCAAGCTTTGGGGTAGCTAGTTGGTAATCGATTCTCCAGCCGGCATCGGTGTCAAAGGCTTGGCCACGGAATGACCACCAGGTGTATGGACCTGGCACGCCCGGGTGGGCGAGCCTGCCCATGTCCACCCAGCCCTGGTTTGCAAAGCCATCGAAGAAGGCTCGCTCCTCGGGCAGGAAGCCGGCATTTTTTAGATTGCCCTTCCAGTTTTTGATATCCAACTCGGTGTGACCAACATTTAGGTCTCCCACCACAACCGCATACTCGCGGTTTTTGATCAGCCATTGCATGCGCTCGGACATGGCGTTTAGAAACTTGTACTTCTCAACTTGCTTCGGGGTATCAACCTCGCCGGAGTGAACATAGACACTCACCACGGTAAAGATGCCGCTCGGTGTTTCAAAGTCAGCTTCGATCCAGCGACCTGCGGAGTCAAATTCATCCGGCCCAAGATTGACCCTAACCTCAAGGGCTGGTTGCTTGGAGAGAATGGCAACACCTGCTCGACCCTTGGCGGTGGCTTCATGGTCATAGATGTTCCAGCCACCCGGGATGGCAATCGGACCGTCAACCGCAAGGGCTAGCAATTCGCCCTGAGGCGCGCGAACCTCCTGCAGGCAAAGAATGTCTGGGTCGGCTTCTTTGAGCCACTGCGCCATCGACTTCTTGGCGGCAGCCCTGATGCCATTTACATTGACAGTTGTGACTTTGAGCATTGGTTGGTTATCCATATCTCTCGGTCCTAGAGCCATTGCGACTCAACGACTTATGGTTACGGCTTACCGCGCAGGATAGCCTGCTTGACCTCTGCGATTGCCTTGGTGATTTCAATTCCACGAGGGCAAGCCTCGGTGCAGTTGAAGGTGGTGCGGCAACGCCAAACACCTTCTTTATCGTTCAAGATGTCGATGCGCACCTGAGCGCCTTCGTCTCTGGAGTCAAAGATAAAGCGGTGGGCATTCACAATCGCGGCAGGTCCAAAGTACTGACCATCGGTCCAGAACACCGGGCAGCTGGTGGTGCAGGCAGCACACAGAATGCACTTGGTGGTGTCCTCGTAGCGAGCACGGTCCTCAGGGGACTGCAGACGCTCCTTCTCAGGCTTGTCAGAGGCAATCAAGAATGGGTTTACATCCTTGTATGCCTGGTAGAAAGGGTTCATGTCGACAATCAGGTCCTTCTCAACTGGAAGGCCCTTGATTGGCTCGATGTAGATCGGCTGCGAAATGTCTAGATCTTTGATTAGGGTCTTGCAGGCTAGGCGGTTACGACCATTGATACGCATGGCATCCGAGCCACAAACACCGTGAGCGCAGGAGCGACGGAAGGTTAGGGAACCATCCTGCTCCCACTTGATCTTGTGCAGGGCATCAAGCACGCGGTCGGTGCCAAACATCTCGACGTCGTAGTCAACCCACTTTGGCTCGGTGTCGTTCTCTGGATCGAAGCGACGAACGATGAGGGTCACCTGGAATGAGGCAACTTCTGCGATCTTCGGCTGAGACATTAGTACTTGCGCTCCATCGGCTGGTAGTTGGTAATGACGACTGGCTTCCAGCCGAGCTTCATGTTGGTTCCGGTCGCCTTGTCGATCTTGTCGATCTTGTAGGCCATCGAGTGAACCATGAACTTCTTGTCATCGCGATCTGGGAAGTCCTCGCGAAGATGTGCTCCACGAGACTCGCGGCGCTCGCGGCAAGTGATAACGGTCACCTCGGCAAGATCCAATAGGAAGCCAAGTTCAACGGCCTCTAGCAGGTCGGTGTTGAAACGACGTCCCTGGTCCTGGATCGAGATGTTCTCGTAGCGTCCTCGGAGCTCCATAATCTTGTCCCAAGCTTCCTGCAGAGTCTCCTCGGTGCGGAAAACCTGGGCATTTTTGTCCATGGTTTCCTGAAGCTCCTTGCGAAGCTGCGCAACCTTTTCCTTGCCCTTGGCTTTGCGGACCTTCTCCAGCATTGCAAGTACCTCATCGGCAGCATTCTCTGGAAGCGGGACCTGCTTGGCGGTCCTGGCATACTCAACCGCGTACTTTCCAGCCCGCTTACCAAAGACGTTGATGTCTAGTAGCGAGTTGGTTCCCAGGCGGTTTGCACCGTGAACCGAGACACAAGCACATTCACCAGCTGCGTAAAGACCTGGCACCACGGTGTCGTTGTCGCTGAGCACCTCTGCCTTGATGTTGGTTGGAATGCCACCCATCGCGTAGTGCGCGGTTGGGAACACTGGAACCGGCTCGGTGTAAGGCTCAACGCCCAGGTAGGTTCTAGCAAATTCGGTGATATCCGGAAGCTTGGCATCAATAACCGCAGGCTCTAAGTGGGTTAGGTCCAAGAACACGTAGTCCTTGTTTGGACCGCCACCGCGACCCTCGCGAACCTCGTTAGCCATTGCACGAGCAACCATGTCACGCGGAGCTAGGTCCTTGATGGTCGGGGCATAGCGCTCCATGAAGCGCTCACCAGATGCGTTGCGGAGAATACCGCCCTCACCACGAGCTGCCTCGGAGAGCAGAATTCCAAGGCCGGCTAGACCGGTTGGGTGGAACTGGTAGAACTCCATGTCCTCCAGCGGCAGTCCCTTGCGGTAGATGATGCCAACGCCATCACCGGTAAGGGTGTGAGCGTTCGAGGTGGTCTTATAGATCTTGCCGAAGCCACCGGTTGCAAAGATGATCGACTTTCCAGAAAAGACGTGAATATCGCCGGTTGCCAGCTCATAGGCAACCACACCAGCTGGCTTGCCCTTGTTCATAACTAGATCAAGCACATAGAACTCGTTGTAAAACTCGATGCCGAGCTTTACGCAGTTTTGGTAAAGGGTCTGCAGAATCATGTGGCCGGTGCGGTCGGCTGCGTAGCAGCTGCGTCGAACTGGAGCCTTACCGTGATCGCGGGTGTGACCACCAAAGCGACGCTGGTCGATCTTGCCGTCTGGGGTTCTGTTGAAAGGTAGACCCATGTTCTCAAGGTCGATAACGGCTTGAACTGATTCCTTGGCCAAAATCTCAGCGGCATCCTGGTCAACCAGGTAGTCGCCACCCTTCACGGTGTCGAAGGTGTGCCACTCCCAGCTGTCCTCTTCTACGTTTGCAAGGGCTGCAGCCATGCCGCCCTGAGCCGCACCGGTGTGGGAGCGGGTTGGGAAAAGCTTGGAAACCACTGCCACCTTGGTGTCAGTGCCTGCCTCAATCGCCGCGCGCATGCCAGCGCCACCAGCGCCGACGATCACCACGTCGTACTGGTGATAGGTCACGTTGTCGTTGGCCATGATTTCCTAACTAGTTTGCTGGGCAGAAGGAAGGCAATAGCTCGAGAGCTGCGCCAGCTGGGCAAGGGTCAAAAGTAAAGATGACTAGGGTTCCTAGCACAATCAAAAGAGCACATACGATCCAGAGCGTGTAGTTCAGACCGACACGAACCTTTTCCTTCTCGGCGTAGTCGTTCACGATGGTGCGCATACCGTTGGTGCCGTGGATCAAAGCAAGCCAGAGCATTGCCAAGTCCCAGACCTGCCAGAACGGATCTGCCCACTTGCCAGCAACAAATGCAAAGTCAATTGCCTTGATGCCATCACCAAGCACAAGGTTCACGATTAGGTGAGTAAAGATCAGAACAATCAGCAGCGGCCCGGAGACGCGCATAAATAGCCAGCCGTACTTCTCCCAGTTGGCTGCCTTACGGCTTCGAGGCTGGTTTGGGATTTCAATTACCACGTTCATTAGTGGCCTCCAAAGACTCGAGCTAGGTGAACCGGGGTAAAGCCGGCAACCAAAACTGCGGTGATCACGATGACTGCCCAGAACATCATGTTTTGGTACTTGGTGCCCTTGGACCAGAAGTCCACCGCGATGATTCTTAGTCCATTTAGTCCGTGGAACAGGATTCCAATCACAAGACCAAGCTCGGCTAGACCGACGATTGGAGTCTTGTAGGACTCAATAACGACGTTGTATGCCTCTGGGCTAACTCGCACCAATGCGGTGTCCAGGACGTGCACAAGTAGGAAAAAGAAGATTGCCACACCGGTGATGCGGTGTAGAACCCAGGACCACATGCCCACTTTGCCGCGGTACAAGGTTCCTGCTGGCCGTGTTGCCAAGCTAGCCTCCATGGATAGTTTCGGGTTGGGTCTAATTCTAACCAATCAAAGCCCTTGGGCTTTCCCAAAAAGCCAAGAAACATCTAGGGTGATTAGGTGAACTCTTCGAAAAGTACCAACCTTGACAACTTCTTTGCCGTCATCCCCGCTGGTGGCGTAGGTTCCAGGCTTTGGCCACTATCCAGGGCCAGTGCACCGAAGTTTCT
>NZ_CBCHRQ010000015.1:0-23014 GCF_965064355.1 Aquiluna sp. | reverse complement strand
GTGCCATCATCAAGGGCAACCTGGTGGGTGCCAAAGACGTCCATAGCAGCATTCTGAATAAGCTCCTGGGTCAGCTCCGCCATGGTGTTGTAGTCACCGTAGGCCTCATAGGCCTCGAGCATCGCAAACTCAGGAGAGTGAGTGCGGTCCGCACCCTCGTTTCTAAAGTTGCGATTGACCTCAAATACTCGCTCAAGTCCTCCGACAACCGCACGCTTTAGGAACAGCTCAGGCGCGATACGGAGAAATAGCTCGGTATCAAAAGCATTCGAGTGGGTCTTGAACGGACGTGCCGAGGCACCACCGTGGACAACCTGCAGCATTGGAGTTTCGATCTCCATGAATGCTCGATTGGCGAAAGTGTTTCGAATCGACTGCATTACCTGAGCGCGAATCTTCACAACCTCGCGAGCGCGGTCGCGAACGATTAGGTCGATGTAGCGGTGACGAACTCGGAACTCTTCACCTAGTTCGTTGTGCAGGTTAGGTAGTGGCCTGATGGTCTTAGCCGCCATTAGCCACTCATCCGCCAAGATGCTGAGCTCACCGCGCTTGGAGGTGATTACTTCGCCGCGGACAAAGACGTGGTCGCCAAGGTCAACTAGCTCTTTCCAAGACTCCAGGGCTTCTTCGCCCACCTTGTCCAAAGAGATCATTGCCTGGATTCGCTCGCCGGTTCCAGCCTGCAAGGTTGCAAAGCAAAGCTTTCCGGTGTTGCGCAAAAACATGATTCGACCAGCTACCGAAACCTCATCGCCGGTTGAGATATCTTCCTCGAGGTTTGGGTAGTGAGCTCGCACAGCCTCGATGGTGTGGGTGATGGGAAGTGAAACCGGGTAGGCAGCTGAGATTTGGTTTAGACGCTCACGCTTTTGCATGCGAACGGCGATCTGCTCTGGAAGGTCGTCGACCTCAATCTCTTGCTCGCTCACGATTTCCTATCGATATACACATTGTCAATTAGTCGAACCTCGCCCACCTTGGCCGCCACAATAAGCGCTGCCCTAGTAAGTCCTGGTTCGGTTGGTTCAAAGCTATCCGCATCGACTAGCTCTAGATACTCAAGTTTAGCCTCCGGGGATATCTCCGCTCTAGCTAGCGCCAGCACTTCTTCTCGGCTGTTGCCTTTTTCCCCGGCAAACAAGGCCCTGCTCAAAGACAGCGCGGCTGGCATATCCCGATCGGTTAGGAACTTGTTTCTGGAAGAAAGGGCAAGGCCCGACTCATTACGAATGGTTTTGCCGACCACCAACGCAATCGGGGAGCGGCGCCCAGAACTGATCTGTTGACTCAGCATCTGCTTCACGAGAGCTACCTGCTGGGCATCTTTTTGTCCAAAGAAAACATAGTCCGGCTCAACAATGTCAAAGAGCCGATTCACAACCGTCAACATTCCATCAAAGTGACCTGGGCGTACTTCCCCCTCAAACTTTTCACCCATGGCGCCGGCGCTGAGCTGCTTTACCGGAGCCGCCGCCGGATAAACCTCAGCAGGACTAGGCGCAAAGAGCACATCCACATCGTGGTCCGAAAGAAGATTGGCATCGATTCCCAAGGTTCTCGGATAGGTATCGAAATCCTCGTTGGCACCAAACTGCAGCGGATTCACAAACACCGAAACCACCACAAAGTCACAGCGCTGTTGAGCAAGCTGAACCAGCGATAAGTGACCCTGGTGCAGAGCTCCCATGGTTGGCACAAAACCAATTCGCGCTCCACTGCCTCGCTGCTGCGAGATCAATTGACGAAGTTCTGAGACCGAGTGAATCAGCTGCATTAGAGCAAATCCTCAGGGTCTAGGGGGGCAACTGGCTGATACAGCGCCTTATCGACAGCACTTCTAACAACCGGCCCGATCAGCTTGGCTGGAGCTTCTACGCCAGCCTGCTCCAGGATTCCTATCGCTTGCTGCACAACCAGAGAGGAGAAGCTACTTGCGACTTCGAATGCCTCGGCATAGGCAGCACGCTGATGTTCTTGAACAACCAGCGGCTCACCGCCGAGTTCGATTGCCAAAGCCTGCGCGATTGGCAAAAGCATCTCGGGGGCGCTGATCGCAATCGTGCTGTTTTTCAAAACCAAAAGGTCCATGCTGGTTCCGGAGAAGTGCATCACAGGGTGCAGCGCAATCGGAACCGCTCCCAACTGAGCGGCCGAAGCTAGAACTCCGTAACCACGAAGTGGCGAGAGGTGTGCGATTAGTTTCTTCGGCCCAAAAAGCCCAAGATCGGTCAAGCCATCGCAAACAATTTCGACATCGGAATATGGAACCGCGAGCAGCACCAGGTCGGCATCCTCAGCTACCGCTGCCATTCCGGCAATTGGCAGATCCGGCAGCAGGGTCTCGACTCGCTCAATGGCCTCTGGAGAGTCAACAGCTGCACCAACAAGTTCGTGGCCAGCCAAGGCCCATGCCTTTGCTAAAACAGGTCCGGCTGGCTCATTGCCTACGAAACCGATCTTCACGCTGCTTCTCCATCTGGGTCTTTAGGAAGCCTGCAGTTGTATTCAGCCCCAAGGCCTCCAAGATACAACAGCAACGATGCTGCAACACCAACCAAAGTGGGCTGCACCAAGCCGGTTGGGGCAATCGAGAACAGCCACAGCCAAACCAGCTGACCGATGTGCCAACCCAGAAATCCCAAGCCGGTGATCATCACGGCACGTGCTAACACCAAAAGACGGAAAGACAAAAGCGGATCTGGCCGCCTAACGTTCTGCTGCTGAGCTTTCTCAAGCTGGTTGCGATAGCGAAAAATCGGAAAAGTTGCGCCGTAAATTGCAACACCAATGGCTACCAAGCTGGTCGCCAAAAACCCATCGGTCGCTGGAAACCCAAGGCCAAATCCAGTTGCGAGTTGGCTTGCACCAGCTCCGGCGATTCCACCAAACACAAACCAACCAATTAGAAAGCGGACGTCTAACTTCATTCGAATTTCCAAACCTGGTTTGCCAATTTGGCCGCTAGGTCAAAGACCTTGCCGTGCCCAGGCAATACTGCCTCAGGGTCAAGTTCTGCCCAAGGCACTAAAACAAATGCTCGTTCAAAAGCTCTCGGGTGAGGGATTATCAAAGACTTGGTTTCGATGAGTTCGCTGCCGAAGGTGATGATGTCGATATCCAGTGTCCTTGCCGCCCAGCGCTCTAGTCGCACTCGTCCGAAGTGATTCTCAACCTCATTTAACGCAGCTAGCAACTTCTTAGGTTTGAGGCTGGTTGAAACCTCAATGACTCCGTTTAGGTAATTCGGCTCGGACTGATCTATGCCCTTAGATGTCATGGCGAAAGATTCGTAGAGGCCAGATTGTCGCTTTACCGAGATGTCCGGATGCGCGTCAATTTGCAAAACAGCATCGCGGATGGTCTGCACCCGGTCACCAAGGTTTCCACCGAGTGCGAGGATCGCCCTAGTCTTCAAACCGACCGCTTTGGACGCTTACTGAGACATCTTCAAAACCATGCTCGATAGGAGCATGAGGTTTGTGAACGGTTATCTTCACCGCTTGAATTTTGCCATCTGATGCAGAGACGGCAGCCAAACAAGCCGACGCCAAAGACTCGATAAGGTCAAAGCGATTACTGGTTGCCGTTACGTGCAATAGGTCTGCGACAGCCGCATAAGAGACAGTTGAAGAAAGCTGATCTTCTTGTTCGGCCTCAACCTGATAGCGACAGTCAATCAAAAAGATCTGCCCAAAGTCCTTCTCGTGCTGCAGCACACCGTGGTAACCGAAGACCTCTAGGCCTTTGAGTTCAATTGTGTAGCGCACTAGATCGACTCCTTGAGCTTTTTCACAATTGCAATTGTGTCAGCGGTTAGCTCCACATTGTGGACCCTAACCCCCCAAAGTCCGCGCTGCAGAAGAAGCGCAGTTAGCACCGCTGTTGCCACGTCTCTGCGGCCATTCGCCACCGAACCTGGGTCTTCCGCATCGAGCGCAGCTGCCAAGAATCGCTTGCGAGATGCGCCCACCAACATTGGAAGTCCTAGGTTTTTTAGCTCATCAAGACGAGCTACCAGTTCCCAGTTCTCGGAGATGTTCTTGGCAAATCCCAATCCTGGATCAACCACAAGTCTTGACCTATCGATGCCAGCTGCAACCGCCATCGCCACCTGCTCGCTCAGCTCCGCAACCACATCCTTAGCAATATCTTGATAACCCGTTAGCTGGTCCATGACAGTGGAATGGCCTCGCCAGTGACCAAGAATGTACTTGCAACCAAGCGGTGCAATCGCTGCGAACATTGTTTTATCTGCCAGACCGCCCGATACATCGTTGACGTAATCTGCCCCGGCAACAACCGCCAACTTGGCAGTTTCGGCGTTCATGGTGTCGACAGACACTTCGACCTCAAGCTCGGCCTTGATTGCTTTGATCACCGGGATAACACGAGCCTGCTCATCTTCAAGCGATACCCGCAAAGCTCCCGGACGGGTTGACTCGCCACCGACATCGATGATGGTCGCGCCCTGCGAAACTAAAAGCTTGGCGTGGGCAAGTGCTTGATCCAGCTCCAAAAACTGACCGCCATCGCTAAATGAATCTGGAGTGGTGTTCACCACTCCCATGATTTTTGGAGCAACCCAGTTCATGACCCACGACTAATCAAACCCATGATCTCTGCACGCAGCAAAGGGTCCGAGAACTCGCCTCGGGTGGCCATGGTGATGGTGTTGACCTCTGGCTGTCTTGCTCCGCGAGAAGCCACGCACTGATGTCTAGCCTCGATTACAACCACAACGCCACGGGCCGAAAGACCGGTCTCAATTGCATCTGCCACCTGTGCGGTTAGGTTCTCCTGCAGTTGCGGACGTGCTGCCAAGATCTCGACCACGTTTGCCAAGCGTCCGAGACCCGCAACCTTCTCGGTTGGCAGATATGCGATGTGGGCAACGCCGGTAAATGGCAAAAGGTGATGTTCGCAAATCGAAACCAGTTCGATGTCTTTGAGAATTACCGCCTCGTTGTGCTCGGCGGCAAAGTTATCGGACAAAGGAGCAAGTGGGTCCTGGCCGATTCCTTTGAAAAATGCGGCGTAAGCGACAGCAACCTTCGCCGGGGTTGCAGCTAGCTCAGGGCGATCTGGATCCTCGCCAATTGCCAAAAGCAGTTCGCGGACCGCACTGCGGATTCGATCAGCTTGCACTTTCTTCCTTGGACTCAGTCTCTGGCTTCGGCTCTTCCGGAAGTGCCTCAAGCTGCTTCACCTTGCGCTTTGGCACCGCAATGGGCCCCTTGGTTGAAACAGCACGCTTGGAAGATGAGCGCCACATAGCGCGCTCAGGAAGCTTTTTGATGGTCTTGAAGATCTTGGCAACCTCTTCTTGGTTCAGGGTCTCCTGCTCCAAAAGTGCCTTGGCCAAATTGTCCAGGATCAATCTGTTCTGGGTGATGGCCTTGTGCGCTTCATCAAGAGCAGTCTCCAAAATCATGCGCACTTCAACGTCCACCTGCTGCGCCATCTCATTTGAGTAGTCGCGGTGGGATCCAAGTTCGCGTCCCAAGAATGGCTCAGAAGCACTTGAGCCGAGTGAAATTGCTCCGACCTTCTGGCTCATGCCGAAGCGGGTAACCATGGTTCTTGCGGTGCTAGTCGCCTTCTCGAAGTCGTTTGAAGCGCCGCTGGTTGGATCCTTGAAAACAATCTCTTCGGCAATGCGGCCACCCATGGCATACGCAATCTGGTCAAGCAGCTGGTTGCGAGTAATCGAGTAGCGATCCTCCATCGGCATCACCATGGTGTAACCGAGTGCTCTACCTCTAGGCAAGATGGTGATCTTGGTGACCGGGTCAGAGTGGTTGAGAGCTCCTGCAACCAGAGCGTGTCCAGCCTCGTGGTAGGCGGTGATTAGGCGCTCGTGGTCACGCATCAGGGTGGACTTCTTCTGAGGTCCTCCGATAACGCGGTCAATTGCCTCGTCGATGATTTCGTTGTCGATTACCTTGCGGTTTAGACGTGCAGCCAAAAGCGCCGCCTCGTTTAGCACATTCGCTAGGTCAGCTCCGGTGAATCCAGGAGTGCGACGCGCAACAAGTTCTAGGTTTACATCCTCAGCCAGTGGCTTGTTCTTGGAGTGAATGACGAGAATCTGCTCGCGGCCCTTGAGATCAGGGGCGTTCACGCCGACCTGACGGTCGAAGCGACCCGGACGCAATAGCGCTGGGTCCAAGACGTCAGGGCGGTTGGTTGCGGCAATCAAGATCACATTGGAGCTGGTGTCAAAACCGTCCATCTCAACCAAAAGCTGGTTCAGGGTCTGCTCACGCTCATCGTTTCCGCCACCGATACCTGTGCCGCGGTGACGACCGACTGCATCAATCTCGTCAACGAAGATGATTGCAGGAGAAGCCTGCTTGGCCTGCTCGAAAAGGTCACGCACTCGAGATGCACCGACACCGACAAACATCTCAACAAAGTCAGAACCTGAGATTGAGAAGAAAGGAACTCCGGCCTCGCCAGCAACTGCCTTGGCAACCAAGGTCTTTCCGGTTCCCGGAGGGCCATAGAGCAAGACTCCGCGAGGGATCTTCGCTCCCATCTCCTGGAACTTCTTTGGGTCCTTTAGGAAGTCCTTGATTTCAACAAGTTCTTCCATGGCCTCATCGATACCGGCGACATCCTTGAAGGTGATGTTGGAGGTCTCCTTGGTGACCATCTTGGCCTTTGACTTACCGAAGTTCATCACTCCGCGTCCGCCGCCAGACATTGAACCCATTAGGAACCAGAACAGCGCCAGGATGATGACGAAAGGTAGTAGCGATCCCAAAAGCGCTAGATACCAAGGGGTGCGCTGCACCTCGTCGGTCCAGCCCTCAGAGATAGATGCATCGGCAACGGCCTTGGTGACCGCAGCTTCGCGCCCTAGCACGTAGTAAAACTGCACCTGCTCGCCGTATTCGACGTCTTTGGTGATCAGGGTGACATCAACTCGCTGGTCACCGTCGAAGATTTTGACGGTCTTTGCTTTGCCGGTTTCGATTAGCTCGAGACCGACCTGGGTGTCGACCTTGGTGAACTGCTGGGTAGTCATCAGTTGACTGCCGATGAGCATCACACCAATTGCCAGAACAACCCAAAGCCATGGGCCACGCAAAAACTTCTTTATCTTCATGTGGGCGTATGCCCCTTCCCTAATCTCTAGCTGTAGACGCTTGGCGACAGGATGCCAACGCCATCGAGTGAGCGGTACTGCTCGTTGTAATCAAGACCGTAACCAACTACGAACTCGTTGGGGATATCAAACCCCACCCATCTGACAGCTATTTCAACTTTGGCGGCATCTGGCTTTCGAAGCAGGGCAACGATCTCTACAGATGCTGCCCCACGCGCCTTCAAATTGGCTGTGAGCCAGGAAAGTGTTAGGCCGGAGTCGATGATGTCCTCAACGATCAAAACGTTGCGATCTTTGACATCGGTGTCTAGGTCTTTGAGAATTCGAACCACTCCAGAGGAAACAGTTCCAGAGCCATAGGAAGAAACCGCCATCCAGTCCTGCTTGGTTGGAATCTGCATAGCCCTTGCAAGGTCTGCCATAAATGGCACCGCACCCTTGAGGATTCCCAGTAGCAGGACGTTCTTGTCCTTGTAAAACTCGTCGATTGGCGCGGCTAGCTCTGCGATGCGGGCTTGAATCTGCTCCGCGGTAACCAATACCTCTTTGATGTCTGGGTGGTTCAGATGCACTAGCAGGCTCCTGGTGTTGGTGGCTTGGACCTTGTAAAAATCAACAGGTCTTTTACCCGCTCTACTGTAATGCCAGAAAGCGAGGCAGATTTCTGCCCGTGCCAATTGGTAATAAGTGCATCAATGGCTTCAATCTGCGCAGCAGAAATTGCCCTAGCTCCTGCTCTGGAAGCGATCATGTGCAAAGCCATGGTTCTCACTGCACTTGGCTCACTTCCAAGCTTCGCCACCGAATAGCTAACTGAGCTGGCAGAGCCGGAATCCTTTGAGTCGATAACCAGCTGCGCTGCAATGCCGGTTAGCACCTCTTCTGCCTCGGAAACTTGGCTAGCTGTCCTAGATAGCGACTGAGCAATACCCGGACCTAGCTCTTGCTCCATCAAATCCAATAGCTTGCGGGCACGAACCCTTAGAAACTGTGGATTCTCATTATGGGGATCGTCCCAGAAAGTTAGTCCCTGATCATCGCAAGCCGCTCGAAGCGAGCTACGGGTCAGGCCAATTAGTGGCCTGGCGATTGCCCTAGCCGGGTCGTAAGAATCCATGCCGGCGAGCGCCGATAGCCCAGAGCCGCGTGCCAAAGCCAATAAAACGGTTTCTGCCTGGTCTTCTAAGTTGTGACCGAGAAGAATTAAATCTGCTGCTTGAGAGATACGCACTTTCTCGAATGCCTGATAGCGAGCATCCCTGGCGGCAGCCTCCATGCCGTTTCCAGAAATCTCAACGTTCACCCTCTCGATAATCACCGGGCTCAGTCCAAGTTCCTCACAGGTCTGCTTTGCCCTCGCCGCAACCTCACCACTGCCATCCTGGAGTTGGTGGTCAACAATCACTGCCCCCGCAGTAAAACCCATTCGAGGTGCTTCAAAGGCGGTTGCCGCAGCCAATGCAATCGAATCTCCGCCGCCGGAACACGCCACCAAAACCAGCGAACCGCTAGGCAAACCAAGACTTTCGAGCTGCTCGCGAACAGCGCGCCGGGCATCGGCCATAGCCGGAGTGAGCCTAGGACGCTGTGTCATCTGTCTCGATTCGGTAATCTTTATGACAGAAGCCTATTGAGGAGAAGCCGTGTCTTACGACGTAGTTATTGAGATTCCAAAGGGAAGCCGCAACAAGTATGAGGTTGACCACGAAACCGGTCGCGTATTTTTGGACCGCGTGCTGTTCACACCGTTCGTCTACCCAACCGACTACGGCTTCTTTGAGAACACCATCGGTGGCGATGGAGATCCGCTGGACGCACTCGTGCTCTTGGAGTTCCCACTATTCCCAGGCGTTGGCGTAAAGGTTCGCGCGGTTGGCATGCTGGTCATGGAAGACGATGGTGGAGTGGACGAGAAGGTCCTCTGCGTTCCTTTCAAGGACCCACGCTGGAGCCACATTCAGGACCTTGGCGATGTTAGCTCCCAGGTAAAGAACGAGATCGAGCACTTCTTCTCCCACTACAAGGACCTAGAGCCTGGCAAGTGGGTAAAGATTCAGGGCTGGAAAGACAAGGCTGCGGCTGAGGAAGTTATCGCTGCGGCATACGCCAACTACAAGCACTAGGGCGATAAGTTTGGGCTATGCATAGCCCCGAAACTTCTTCCATCGACGTTGGAATCATTGAACTTCTAGATAACTACTTTGAGGTTATCCACGCCCAGGACATGGACCTTTTTGACAAGGTGTTTCATGTTGACTGCACTCTCTATGGCGTAAATGACAACCAAACCGTGCTTCGCCCATACCTTGCGTATCGCAATGCGGTGGCCAATCGCCAATCACCTAAAGAACTTGGCAACCCAAGAAAAGACGAGATTCTAGATTTTGATCAAATCTCCAAGAACATGGCTTGGGCCAAAGTTCAGCTTCAGCAGTTTGGCGGCGTTATGCAGGATTACCTCAACCTTGTGAAGCTAGATGGCAAGTGGTGGATTATCGCCAAGCTCTATGAGCAGGTTGGCACCTACTAGTTGGCAGTTGGTCTAGCTGCGTATGGGAAAAGCTCACCGTAGCGAACCGGAACAATGCGCACAGTTCTAGCTGGGTTTGGCGCTTCAAGCATCATGCCGCCGCCAAGGTAGATAGCGGTGTGGTACTTATCCCCCGAGAAACTCGATGACCTAGTCCACCAAATCAAATCTCCGCGCTGAGCATCCTGAAATGGCACCAGCTTCTGGTTCGAAGCCATGATGTTGAACTGCGCGGTAGCCGAGTGCCAGCCGATGTAAACACCAACTGAGGCATAGCTCTTCATCGTGATACCAGAGCAGTCCCAGATATCCGGACCCGAACCACCAAGCACGTATCTCTCGCCAAGCTGTGCTGAAGCAAAACCGATCGCGCGCTCCACCAAGTCACTGTTTGGTGCGCCAACGGTGTAAAGCTCAGGTGCGGTAGGGGCATCCTTGACCGCGTTCTGACGACGCTCCGCCTCAAGACCCTCGATGCGCTGGCGCTCAAGATCAGATGCGGTGTCCTTCAAATTTGCCAGCTGCCCCAACATCGATGCGCGCTGCGACTCTGACTCGTTCACCTTGGCAATAATCGCATCGGCCGCTGCCTTGGCTTCGCGGTATAGCTTTTCGGAAGCAGCTCTTCTGGTCTCTAATTCGGTCTGAGCGCTGGAGAGTTCAGCAGCAAGAGCCTTGGCGTCAGACTGCTTTTGCATTGCCTGCTCATACATAACCTGGGTTCGCTGGGCGACTACATCGCTTGCGCCAAGCTGATAGAGCAACTCGTCGGAACTCTCCGGGTTGAAGAAAATCTCAAGGGTGGTGTTGCCGCTGGTACCCTGGCGATACATTCTGGCCACGATCTGACCGAGCATGGTCTTGGCTTCGCCGGCTTCTTCTTTTGCGGTCTTGACCTTGGCCTCGAGGCCCTCGACCTTGTCCGCCATGATCTTCACGGCTTGCTTAGCCTGGTTGTACTGCTCGTTCTTCTGAAGAGCAACCGACTCAAGCGCATCGGCCTCATCCTGCAGGGTGCCAAGAATGCCCTCGATGCGAGAAATCATTTTCTTTTTCTCTTCGACGTTGCGCTTAGCAGCGGCAACCTCGGCTGCGGTTGGGTAATCCGGAACCGCATAGGCAGGTGAAAGTGCAAATCCAGTGGCAATCAGCGCCATGCCCGCAATGGCGGCGATGACTGATTTAGAGCGCTTTGGCATGACACCTCCTACCTGCAAATCTAACCCGAACTTTCAAGTATCACCTGAGAGTTCCCAATGTGTTGCGCAACTTGCCTTTTAACGGGTAATGTTGTGCCTCGGTGCTTTTGAAGAAGCCAGCTTCTCGGCCCCATCGTTTAGTGGCCTAGGACGCCGCCCTTTCACGGCGGTAGCACGGGTTCGAATCCCGTTGGGGTCACTCAGGCGATGTTGAAAGTACCACTCTGGCTCCGTAGCGCAGTTGGTTAGCGCGCCGCCCTGTCACGGCGGAGGTCGCGGGTTCAAGTCCCGTCGGAGTCGCTTCGCTTATCTAGCGAATGGGGAGAATTCTCTCCAGGCTCTGTAGCTCAGTTGGTAGAGCGAACGACTGAAAATCGTTAGGTCACCGGATCGACGCCGGTCGGAGCCACCGCACAGAGAGGCGGACAGTGACGATAATCTTCGGACTACTGTCCGCCTTTTCTTATGGTTATGCCGACTTTGTTGGAGCGCTCGCTGCCAAAAAAGTAAGAGCGATAACTGTCACCACAATCGCCTTCATCTTTGGGTTGGGAATTGCAACCGGGCTGAGCCTTTTCGTTGGCGCTAATTTCAGCCAAGCAGCAATCACCTCTGGAATCTATGCGGGCATTGCCTCTGGCATCGCAATCAGCTGCCTCTATTCGGCACTGGCTTTAGGCCCAATCTCTATCGTTAGCCCTTTGACCGCTGTGATTAGCGCAATCATTCCGGTGGTCTTTGACCTAGCAACGGGTGCAAAGCTTGGGCCTTTTGCATTGATTGCGATTGTGTTGGTTTTGGTGGCTGTGGTTTTGGTGGCATTTGTTCCCGGACAGGACTTTAGGCTCCCATCACTTCGTGCATTGCTTTATTCATTAGGTGCCGGAGTCGGCTTCGCGGGCATCTTCGTGTTCCTAGATGGAGCTCCGAGCGATAGCGGGCTTGCCACCTTGATTGTGATGCGCATTGTCGGCATTGCGCTGATGTTTGCTGGTTTGGCATTCGCATTCTTTAGATACCGCCCCAAGCAGTTTTTGGAAACCTCCATCTTTGGTCGGTCATTGATCTGGTTGGTACTGCTTGCAGCATTGGGCGATGTGCTTGGGAACGTGTTCTTCCTAGTTGCCACCCGTGCCGGCGAGTTGGCTATCGCAGCGGTGCTTACTTCCCTGTATCCGGTGGGGACAATCATGCTGGCGCGTATAGTGCTCAAGGAGCGCATTGCTAAAAGTCAGTCGCTCGGAATCGTTTTAGCAATCGGGGCATGTGTCCTAATTGCAATTGGAAAACCCGCCTAAGTCAGGAAAAAATGTCTCAAACCAAAAACCGCTGGATCGCTCTGGTCTTTATCTCGATGGCTATCTCACTGGTCATCATCGACGGCACCATCGTCAACACCATCTTTCCTGCGGTCATCGAAGACCTAAACCTCAGCTCCACTGAGGTGCAGTGGGTTCAGGAAAGCTACGTGCTGGTTTTTGCATCGCTACTTTTGGTTTGGGGATCGCTTGCCGACCGCTACGGCCGCAAGCTACTGCTGGTAGTTGGAATCGTGATTTTTGTTTTGGCTTCGGTATGGGCAGGTAACACCGATAGCGCCGAGGCCATGATCTTGGCCCGTGTGATCCAGGGCATTGGTGGAGCCATGGTTTTGCCAACCACTTTGTCTTTGGTGAATGCGAATTTCGAAGGTAAAGAGCGC
Organism: Aquiluna sp.; assembly: GCF_965064355.1. Lineage (NCBI taxonomy): Bacteria > Bacillati > Actinomycetota > Actinomycetes > Micrococcales > Microbacteriaceae > Aquiluna > Aquiluna sp. The sequence goes on along the minus strand of NZ_CBCHRQ010000015.1, from coordinate 10,469 downwards.
GGTATTGCCTTCGCAATCTGGGGTGCCACCATCGGTGGAATGGTTGCGGTTGGGCCGGTTCTAGGCGGCTGGTTGGCCACCGACTTCAGCTGGCGCTGGGCCTTTTTGATCAACTTGCCACTTGGCGTGATCATCGTCGCCGGACTTATGTACTTCCTTGGCGAATCCAAGTCTGAGCAGCGCAAGGGTGGCATCGACTGGGTCGGTGCAATCATCTCCGTGGTTATGTTCTCAACCTTGGTCTTTGGTCTTATTGAAGGTCGCGTCTATGGCTGGTGGGAGCAGACCAAGAACCAGTTTGAGCTCTTTGGATTTATTTGGCCATCCGATGCCATCTCGGTCATCCCGGTTTCGCTAGCAATCTCTGTTGTCTCAACCGTGCTGTTTGTGCTTTGGGAGCGCAAGCGCGAGGCTGCAAACAAAAACGTGCTGCTAGATCTAAACCTGTTCCGCATTGCATCATTTAGAAACGGTTCGATCGCGGCGGCCATCATCTCGATGGGTGAGTTTGGAATCCTGTTTGCAATTCCACTTTGGTTGCAGAACGTGCTTGGACTGAGCCCGATTAGCTCTGGTTTGGTATTGCTATGGCTAGCCGGTGGTGCATTTATGGCATCTGGTATTGGTGGAGCGCTTTCAGGCAAGTTGCCAGCTCACCGTGCCGTGCAGCTCGGTGTGCTACTTGAGCTAGTCGGTGTTGCCGGTGTTGGCTTCTTCGCTTCCCCTGAGATTGGTTGGGTTGGCGTTGCGCCGTTCTTGTTCATCTACGGAATTGGTATCGGTCTTGCAACAGCACAGCTAACCGGCGTGATCATGGTTGATGTCCCGATGGAGAAAATCGGTCAGGGTTCTGGCTCGCAGTCCACGGTTCGCCAAATTGGTTCGGCTCTGGGTATTGCGGTTTTGGGTTCGGTGCTTTTCACCGGCACCCAGATCTCCTTTGAGGACAGGCTCGCTGGTCTAAACGTTGAAACCAGCCAGACTGTGGTTTTGGTGGATGCGGTTGTCGAGTCAGCCGGTGGTGCAATTCCTCAGCTCAGCGAAGCGCTTCAGGCTCAGCAGGTGCCGCAGGCTGCGGCTGATGAAATTCAGGTTGCCGCCGGAGAGGCTTTCACCGAGGGTGCGAAGTGGGCTTCGTTTGCAGCCGCTTTGTTCTTGCTACTGGGCTTTGCATCGACCTTCAACCTATCGAGTCGAGTCAGGAAAGATTAGCGTCCGCAAAGTGGCAAGCCGCATCGTAGATGTACTTGCCTAGCCCTTTGCGGTAGCCCTCGTAGGTTTCGTTGAAGCCGGTTGGCAGCACGTAGCTCATCGCGAGCGACTTATAGCTCTCGCGATTAGGCGTCCAGAACTGCAGGCAAAAGTCGTAGTGCTTTTGGATTGCAGCCTGCATTTCCTCTGAGCTATGCGCAAGCCCTGCTTCGAGATGTCCAACCATCTCCTTTGTGATGGCATCAAACTGCGCCGCAAACTGCTGGTTCTGCTCTTTGCTGTAGCTGTTTTGGTGGTAGCTACCGGCTACAAAACTCTCATCATTCATGATTTCTAGAGCATACCGAGCCAAGAAACGATAGGTTGATTAGGTGCCAATCAAAGCCAAATTACTCGGGTATGTTTTCCTGGGCGGAGCCCTTGGAGCGATGCTCCGATATCTTATTTTTGAGGCCACGGCTGGTTTGGCGAGCTGGCCAACCTATGAGCTAATTGCTCTTTTCATCGTGAATCTCACCGGTGCATTCTTTTTGGGAATCACCGCTCGATACCCATACTTCCAATCGGAAACCTGCCGCAATCTTTGGGGTGTTGGTTTTGCCGGATCTTTTACGACCATGTCAGCGCTCAATCTGTGGATCGACTACCAGGGCTTAGGCCTTGAGGTAATTGCCATGTTCGTGGCCGGCTTTGCACTCTATTGGCTCGGGTTTGAACTTGGCCGCAAGGCTGCGAGGCGGCAAGCCTGATGCAGTGGTTCTTAGTTTTCATTCTTATTGGAGTTGCCGGTGGAGCTGGCTCGGTGATTAGAGCGCTGCTTACCCGATTCGATGGCTGGTTGCCGTATGGATTGTTTCTTGCGAACAGCCTGGCGGCTGGCTTAGTTGGCTGGTTAGTGGTGGGTTCGACTCTGACCGCGGGTTACCTAACCCTTACAACCGCTGGTTTTGCTGCCACCGTTGGGTTTGCCGGCGGGTTATCAACATTCTCAACCGCGATGAAGGCGAGCTTTGATTTCTATCACCGCGGACGGTTGGTCCAGAGCGCTCTCACAATGGTGGGCAACCTCTTTATCCCAATCGGTGCGCTCATGCTGGCAGCGGCACTGCGCTAGCCCTGCTACAATCAACGGCAGAATTCAAAGGTTTCTCTGGGCACCGAAGGGTGACTAGAACAGATAGAGATTAAGGGGGCTCGCCATGGGGCGTGGCCGTCAAAAAGCGAAGAACACCAAGGTTGCTCGCGAGCTGAAGTACTACAGCCCGGCAACCGACTACAACGCGCTCGAAGCCGAGCTTGGTCACAAGAGCCCTGAAGATGGGCCTGACTACGAAGACAAGTGGGCAGATCTTTACGCCGACGAGGACGATGAGCCGACTACCGGCGATGAGCGCACCGTCAAACTCGACGAAGACTAATTACCAGGCGGTAGCGCCGACCACCAAGCCATAAACAATCTCCAGGTTGATTCTGGAGTCGGTGTAATCCTCGGTCAGGGCAAAGCCTTCTCCATCTTCGATGGCAATTCGATAAGACAAATTCGCATTCTCAATGGTCGCAATTGCCTCGGCCTTAGTCATCCCAACAATTTGGCAGGCAATCAACTTGGTCTCAACGTGTTTAGGTGAAAACTGATCCGCAGCTGTGTCACGGAAGCAAAGCGCGTTTGGAGTGCTTCTAGGTTCTGGGGCAGAAGTTGAGAGCTGCTGGCCGACAAAGAACGCCGAAATTGTGGTGACTGTTCCAACGATTATTGCCGCGAAGAATTTCTTATTCTGCATAGTTGCCAACCAGGCGAACCGCGCCACCGCGAACGCCCTTGGCTTCAGAGATATAGCCAGGCAATTCAGAATCGCAAGGCGTTGACTCGATGATGCCCAACTGCCAAGCAGGGATTCCAAGTTCTGTGATCATGCCTTCAATCTCTGAGGCGAAGTCCTTGCGAACCACAACCGCAAAACCCAAACCTAAGTTCCAGGTTGATTCAAGGTCATTGAGGTCATAGCCACCCCAACCTGCCAGCACCCTGAAAACCTGGTTTGGACTCCAGCTGCTTCGGTCAACATCTAGCGAAACTGCTTGAGGAAGAACTCGAGAAAGGTTCGCTGCAATGCCGCCGCCGGTGATGTGGCTCATGGTTGAGATTTGCGCGGAGTAGCGATCAAGCACCTTGTTGAGTACACCGGTGTATAGCCGGGTTGGCTCAAGTAGTTCCTCGCCAAGGGTTTTGCTGAATTCCGGCACCTGATCGGTGTATTTCAAGCCTCGGTCGGCGACAATCTTGCGGACCAGCGAATAACCGTTTGAGTGAAGGCCCGATGCCTCAAGCCCCAGCACAACATCGCCAACCTGGACTCGTTCTGCAGATAGCATCTTGGACTTTTCAACCACACCAACAGCAGCACCTGCAACGTCATATTCGTGCTCACCCAAAAGACCTGGGTGCTCTGCGGTTTCGCCGCCAACAAGTGCAACGTCTACCTCTTTACACGCGCTTGCAATGCCGCGAACAATGTCTGCGATGCGGGTCGGTTCGATCTTGCCGGTCGCGATGTAGTCGGTCATAAACAAACTGCGAGCGCCGACCACCACGATGTCATCGACCACCATGCCAACTAGGTCCTGGCCAATGGTGTCGTGCTTATCAATCGCCTGAGCAATAGCGACCTTGGTGCCAACGCCATCGGTTGAGGTGGCAAGGATTGGGTGGTCGTAGTCCTTTAGAAACTTGGCATCGATCATGCCGGCAAAGCCGCCAACGCCACCAAGAACCAGGTTGCTGTGGGTTGCGCTAACCGCCGCCTTCATAAGCTCTACGGCTTTATCGCCGGCCTCGGTGTCGACACCTGATGCAGCATAAGGATTAGGCATTTGGATGCACGTGGCCTTCCTCGCGGATGGTTGCGACGCCACGTTCTAAAAGGTTCTTGCCTAATCGCTCCGCCACAGGAAGTTCGATTGGGTACTCACCGGTAAAGCAGGCGGTGCAGAGCTCACGCTCCTGCTGGTTGGTGGCTGCAATCATGCCGTCTTTCGAAAGGTATCCAAGGGAATCTGCTCCCAGCGACTTCCTAACATCCTCGACCCCAAGGCCAGATGCAATTAGTTCCGCGCGAGATGCAAAGTCGATGCCGTAGAAACATGGCCAGGTAATCGGTGGGCTAGAGATTCGAACGTGGACTTCAGCCGCCCCAGCCTCCTTGAGCATCTTCACCAGTGCCCGCTGGGTGTTGCCACGAACAATTGAGTCGTCAACAACAATCAAACGCTTGCCGGCAATAACCTCACGCAGTGGGTTGAGCTTCAACCTGATGCCCAACTGACGAATGGTTTGCGAAGGCTGAATAAAGGTTCTACCAACGTAGGCGTTCTTCACCAGACCGTGACCGAATGGAATGCCTGAAGCTTCTGAGTATCCAATTGCAGCCGGGGTTCCAGATTCTGGGGTTGGCATTACCAAATCAGCTTCGACGGGGTGTTCTTTAGCCAGGGTTCTGCCCATCTCGACCCGGGCCTCGTAAACCACTCGGCCATTTATGGCGGTGTCTGGCCTTGCTAGATAAACGTATTCAAATACGCAACCGGCCCGCTTCTTGGTCGCGAATGTTGCCGAGCGAAGGCCATTCTCATCGATTGCGATCAGCTCGCCGGGTTCGATCTCTCGAACAAAGGATGCGCCAACGATATCCAGCGCTGCAGACTCGGAAGCCACAACCCAGCCGCGCTCCAATCGACCCAAAACCAGCGGCCTAACGCCCTGTGGGTCACGCGCTGCATAAAGGGTTCCCTCGTCCATGAAGGTGAGGCAGTAAGCACCCTTGATTAGTGGCAAAAGTTCTAGTGCGGTTGCCTCTAGCGAAGAATCTGGGTTACCGGTTAGCAAAGCGGTTAGCACCGCGGTGTCAGTGGTGTTGCCGCTACGAAGCTCAGACTCATGATTTGGGTAGCGCTGCTCTAGAAGCTCTAAAAGCTCAGAAGTATTGGTGAGGTTTCCGTTGTGAGCCAGCGCGATTGTGCCGTTGGCAGTTTTGCCCAGGGTCGGCTGAGCATTACGCCAGTGCGAAGCACCGGTAGTTGAATACCTGGTGTGACCGATTGCGATGTGACCCTGGAGTGATTCCAGAGCTGCCTCGTTGAAAACCTGCGAGACCAGACCCATGTCTTTGTACACCAGGATCTTTTCGCCGGTTGAGGTTGCGATACCGGCGGATTCTTGACCGCGGTGCTGAAGGGCATAGAGACCGAAGTAGGTAAGTTTTGCAACTTCCTCGCCCGGTGCCCAAACACCAAAGACGCCGCACTGATCTTGCGGGCCCTTCTCACCGGGAAGGATGTCGTGATTTAGCAGACCATCGCCGCGAATCACTGATTAGCTCTTTCGGCCAAAGCTAGCTTGGTCTTTCTGGAGGTCAACAAATCAATTGCAAGTGCGAAGAATAAACCGAGGCCAAAGCCCAGTGAACCAAGGGACAGGATCAACAGTCCAAGAATGTTCTCGTTAGAACGCTGATCTTGCGGGATTAGAAGAAAAACCACAAAGGCTGTGACTGCTCCAAAAACAGCGCCGGTGATAGCCCAGGTTGCAATCTTTGGTGCACGGCGAATCTCTACCTCTTCGGGCAGGTTTTGCTTGGGCTTGGTCACATACTCATTAAACAATGTTTTGGCCTGCCAGCGCGGGTTTTTACGCAAATGGGTGGGCTGGATTTATCAAAAGACCGAAGCTATTTCGTGAGCACGTGCTCCAGAGAGCACCATCCCGGCACCAATTGGCACCTGTTCAAAGGAAATGTGCTTTAGCGCAAGCTCAATGAATAGTTCCGGTGTGATCTCAACCACGTTCGGCGGCGTGCCGCGGCGGTGGTCCATACCTTCGATGCACTGCACCGCACCATACGGAGGAACGCGCAACTCGATTGTTCCACCCGGGTGGCGAATCTCGATTTCTTGCAGCAGGTAGCGCACCGCTGTTGGCAGCTGATCCGGCAGGTTGGCGAGCGCTAATTCACCTTCTTGCGCGGAGATTCGCTTTTTGCCCATACCTAATTATCTATGGGCTTGGGCTTAGGCTGGTGGGGTGCTCAGACGCCTATTAGTAATCTCCCGTCCAGTGCTGTGGGTAAACACCATCGGCACCTCAGTGATGGGTATGTGGCTTGCCGGCTACCTCTGGGACTGGCGCATGCTGCCGATTCTTATTTGGGTGACCCTGCCGTTCAACCTCTTGATTTACGGCATCAACGACATCTTTGACCAAGAAACCGACAACATAAACGCCCGCAAGGGTGGCTATGAAGGCGCACACATTTCTCCAAGTGAGGTGAAGCCAATCTGGTGGGGAGTAATTCTCACCAACGTTCCATTCTTGGTTTACTTCGCAATCACTTTGCCATGGCAGGCAACCGCCTGGATGGTCGCCTACAGCCTGTTTTTTACCTTCTACTCAGCACCTCCACTTAGGTTCAAGGCTCGTCCCTACCTGGATAGCTTCTCCAACACCGACTACGCCTTCCCGCTGGCATTTGTGCCACTGGCACTTGGTCACGAACCACTGTGGCTAGCGGTCTTTGGTCTTATGGCCTGGTCAATTGCCAAGCATGCCTATGACGCAATTCAGGACATCCCGCAGGATTCTGACACTGGCATCCAAACCACCGCGGTTCACCTCGGTGTCAAAAAGACCTTGGTTTGGTCGGGTTTCTGGTGGGCTGTATCGACCGTGCTTTTTGCTTTGGTAAACATCCCGGTTGCAATCGTGAACTTTGTCATCGCCGGCTACCTAGTGCTTACTGTGTGGCGCACGCCAACCCCTAAGCGTGCTCACGACGTTTATAAGTACTCGATAGCTTTCCCATACGTTGCCGGCGCAGTAGCCGGTGTGCAGCTTGTAACGGCAATCGCCCTCGGCTGGTATTAGTGGCAAAGATTGTCGTTCTTGGAGCCGGACTTTCTGGTTTAGCGAGCGCCGCCTTGTTGGCGCAAGCAGGTCACGACGTCACGGTTTTGGAAAAGAACAATTGGCTCGGTGGTAAGTCTCGAAGGATTGAGCTTGCCGGTCAACGCATGGACACCGGCCCTGCCTTAGTTACCTTCCCTGAGGTCTGGCAACAGGTTCTAGACACCTTTGACTCACTTGGAAAAGTAAAAACTAAGGACCACGCTAACTTGAGTTTTACAAAGCTCAAAGAGGTTGGCCGCTACTACCTAAGAAACCACGTCACGGACTTGCCGGTTAGACCAGAGCACCATTGGCACAAAGCATGGAGCCAGTTCTCCAAAGAGCACGATGCCCTGACCCCCTCGATTTCCAAGCTTCTTACCTCTAGCCCACTTGACCCAGCCGCGCTGCCAGCCCTTGCCAAGATGGCCAAGGTCTATGGAGTTAGGCTCACCACCTCCAGCTATCTCGAATCGCTGAAATACATGCCCCAGGCGCTCAAAGAAATTATCTCAATCCACACCCTAAACGCCGGTGTTTCCCCAAACCGCTCGCTAGCTCTCTACGCATCGATGACCGCTGCCATGGCATCCCAGGGCATCTCGGTGCCGGTTGGTGGGGTAAATGAAATTGCTTTAGCGCTTGGTCGACTTGCTGTTGCAGCCGGAGCCAAGATCGAACTTGGTGCTGGCGTCAAGGAGATTGGCAAGCGCTCGGTAAAAACTCAAACTGCTGAGCACAGTTTTGATCACCTGATTAGCTCCCTGGACCCAGGCGTGCTGAAGGCAATTCAAACCGGTAAGCCAAACAAGCTTGCGAAGCATCGCTCCTGCTCTGGTGTTGCCATCTACGCGGTGCTCAAAGAGCCGCTTCCCAAAGATGTGGTCACTCACTCGGTGATCATGCCGGACGATGCAGTAAAGCTTCACGAGAGTTTAGACAAAGCCCTTCCTCCTGAGCAGACCATGACCTTTGTGAACTACTACCGAGCCGGCGAGATCTACCCAAACACCAAGGACACCGTAGCTGTTCTAATAACTGCGCCTGCCGATGGCAAAAAGCACGATCTCAATAGCGAGTGGGTGAGGAACGAACTAGACCGGGTGTCACAAAAGCTTGGTCTTTCGGTAGCAATTGATGAGCTATTTGAAGAGTACGAGATTTTGAACCCGGATTACTTTGCGCAGTTTGGTGCAGCCGGTGGTGCGCTGTATGGCGCGACCAGACCGCTTTGGCAGTCTGGTCCATTCCACAACCCGCAGTACCACAACCCGCTGCGACCAAGACTCTGGCGGGTCGGCGCATCCGTTCACCCAGGAGGCGGAATACCTGCTGTACTTGGCGGAACCTTGATTGCCACCAGAGCAATGCTTAGGAAAATTGGGAAGCCCAAGAAGTAACTAGCTGTTAGGTATAAACATGACCAAAATCCAAAAGCCTGCAAACACGTCCGTTCCAATCTCCGATCTTCTCGCAAACCGCTGGAGCCCAAGGGTTTATGACCCAACTCACGAGGTGACACACGAGCAGGTTCTAAGACTTGCCGAGGCTGCCAGGTGGGCGGCATCAGGAAACAATGCACAGCCGTGGCGATTTGGCTTCACTGTGCGAGGTGAAGAACTATTTGAATCGATTTCAACCGTTGGCCTCTCAGGCTTCAATGCAACTTGGGCACCTCACGCATCGCTTTACGTATTGGCCTTCGCCGACAAGTTCAAGGCCGATGGCACCGAGCTAGATCGAAACGCTGCCTACTTCAACAACGCTTTGGCAACCAGCCAAATTGTCTTCGAGGCAGAAGCCATGGGGCTCAAAGCCCACTACATGGGTGGCGTCGTTCACGATGAAATTCTCCAGCTGGTTGGCATCGACGATGCCTGGCTAACCTGCGTAATCACAATCGGCTTACAGGGTGACACCTCTGCTGTGAGCGATGAGCTAAAGCAGCGCGAGGCGACTCCAAGAGAGCGCAAAGCGCTGTCTGAGGTCATTATCACCAAGCTGTAAGACGCTAGGCTCTAGGGGTCAAACTAGAGAGTGGCTAGACAGATTTCTGAATCAACGAAGATTAAATTCAGTGTCGCTTTTCAGCGGCTCTGGACTGCGAGCGCAGCCAGCAACCTAGCCGACGGCCTGCTCAAAACCGCAGCTCCGCTGCTGGCCACCACGCTAACTAAAGACCCGTTCTGGATTTCAACCATCGCTGCCCTGAGCATGTTGCCATGGCTTTTCTTTGCTATTCCAATTGGTGGTTTGGTAGACCGCATCAATCGACGAACCATGTTGGCGGTTGCCAATACCCTCAGGCTGATTGCGATCTTGATAATCGCCATAACGGTTGGTCTTGATCTAATCACCCTGCCGATTTTGCTCGGTGCAATCTTCATCTTCGGTGTCGGTGAGGTTATCTACGACACCACTTTGCAGTCGATGATGCCTGAGGTATTGACCAGGGATCAGCTCGATCGAGGCAATGCCCGATTGCAGATTGTCGGCATTACCCTGGCGGAGTTTGTGGGAGCACCGGTTAGCGGTTTGCTATTCGCCGCATCTATTGCATTGCCGTTCTACTTTGGAGCCGGAGGCATTTTGCTTGCGGTGTTCCTAGTCCTTGCAATTCCAAGGGCCTACTCAATCAGTGAGGTGCCCCCAGAACCAAAAGTGCCAACGGGCTTTTGGGAGGATGTTCGTTTTGGTATTCGCTACCTCTACGAAGACAAGGTTTTGCTGAAACTTGTGCTACTGACCTCTTGTATTGCCTTCTTCTATTCGGCATCCACTTCAACCATGGTGCTGTTCATGACGGAAACGCTAAAGACTCCGATTGCGCTGTTTGGATTCCTCTTTGCCGCTCCTGCTGTTGGGGCATTGGTGGGTTCTCTAATTGTCCCCAAGATCTCCGCACGATTTGGAAGAACAACCACCATGGCCTGGTCAATCTTTTTATCGAGCGTGCTGGTTTTCATACAAGGCTTCTCGCCTAACTACTGGGTGCTAGCTGCTTTAGCAACTTTGGGTTCGATGGTAATCACCGGTTGGAACATTCTTTTGATGTCGACCTACCACCAGATCATCCCCGGTGAACTTTTTGGCCGCATTCATGGCACCAGAAGAACCTTGGTTTGGGGACTGATGCCAATTGGCGCGCTACTGGGTGGCGTGTTGGCAAGTATTGATTTACGCCTGCCATTTATCGCCGGTGGTATTGCAACTTCCTTAATTGCGATTGCGGGCTTTAGATTTATCGTCAACTTAGAGAATGCTTGGACCAAAAAGGAATCATAGGAGGACACATGAAGCGCTTTGTGATTTATGTGAT
>NZ_CBCHRQ010000014.1:0-24241 GCF_965064355.1 Aquiluna sp. | reverse complement strand
ACCTACAGGAGCACTCGATGGTGCTCGTGCGCGGTGGCCGTGTTAAGGATTTGCCAGGTGTTCGCTACAAGATCATTCGTGGCGCACTAGACACCCAGGCAGTAAAGAACCGTAAGCAGGCTCGTAGCCAATACGGTGCAAAGAAGGGTAAGTAATCTAAATGCCACGTAAAGGCCCAGTTGCTAAGCGTCCAGTCGTATCCGACCCGGTTTACGGCTCTCCAGTTGTATCCCAGCTGGTAAACAAGATTTTGCTACACGGCAAGAAGTCTCTTGCTGAGTCGATCGTTTACGGTGCTCTTGAGGGCACCAACCGCAAGACCGGTGACGACCCAGTAGTAATCCTTAAGAAGGCGCTGGACAACATTCGTCCAACCGTCGAGGTTCGCTCCCGCCGTGTTGGTGGTTCGACCTACCAGGTGCCAATCGAGGTAAAGAGCCACCGTGCTAACACCTTGGCCATGCGCTGGTTGGTTACCTACGCAAAGTCTCGTCGCGAGAAGACCATGACCGAGCGTCTAATGAACGAGCTGCTTGATGCTTCCAACGGCCTAGGTGCTGCTGTAAAGCGTCGTGAGGACACTCACAAGATGGCAGAGTCCAACAAGGCATTCGCACACTACCGCTGGTAAGCCAGCAAACATCCGCCAGAGCTGTTCACCCAGCGTTTTCCTGGCGGATGTACTCATTAACCAAGTAACTCAACTCAAACTTCGGAGGCAACCGTGGCACAAGACGTGCTCACCGACCTGAACAAGGTTCGCAACATCGGCATCATGGCTCACATTGACGCCGGTAAGACCACTACCACTGAGCGAATCCTGTACTACACCGGTATTACTCACAAGATCGGTGAGGTGCACGACGGTGCCGCCACCATGGACTGGATGGAGCAGGAGCAGGAGCGCGGTATCACCATTACCTCGGCTGCAACCACCTGTTTCTGGAACAGCAACCAGATCAACATCATTGACACCCCGGGACACGTGGACTTCACCGTTGAGGTTGAGCGTTCTCTTCGTGTACTTGACGGTGCAGTTGCGGTATTTGATGGCAAGGAAGGTGTTGAGCCTCAGTCTGAGACCGTTTGGCGCCAGGCCGACAAGTACGACGTTCCTCGTATCTGCTTTGTGAACAAGATGGACAAGATGGGTGCGGACTTCTACTTCACCGTAAAGACCATCGTTGAGCGTCTAGGTGCAAAGCCATTAGTTATCCAGCTTCCAATCGGTGCTGAGAGCGACTTCCAGGGTGTTATCGACCTAGTTGAGATGCGCGCACTGACCTGGCGTGGAGACGTTGAGTTGGGTGCAAAGTACGAGATCGAAGCTATCCCTGCAGACATGCAGGCTAAAGCCGACGAGTACCGCGCTCAGCTTATTGAGGCTGTTGCGGATACCTCAGAAGCTCTAATGGAGAAGTACTTCGCAGGCGAAGAGCTAACCGTTGCTGAGATCAAGACCGGTATCCGTCACCTAACCGTCAACTCCATCATGTACCCAATTCTTTGTGGCTCTGCCTTCAAGAACAAGGGTGTACAGCCGATGCTTGACGCTGTTATTGACTACCTACCTTCACCGCTAGATGTTCCAGCTACCGAAGGTGGTGACCCTCGTGACGAGGAGAACCGCATTTCTCGTAAGCCTGATGTCAAGGAGCCTTTTGCTGCTTTGGCGTTCAAGGTTATGACCCACCCATTCTTTGGTCGCCTAACCTACATCCGCGTTTACTCCGGTCACGCAGAGTCAGGTACCCAGGTCATCAACTCAACTAAGGGCCGCAAGGAGCGCATCGGAAAGCTATTCCAGATGCACGCCAACAAGGAAAACCCAGTTGACTCGGTAACCGCAGGCCACATCTACGCTGCGATCGGTCTAAAGGACACCACCACCGGTGACACCCTTTGTGATCCAGATCACCAGATCGTTCTAGAGACCATGACCTTCCCAGAGCCAGTGATCTCGGTTGCAATTGAGCCGAAGACCAAGGGTGACCAGGAGAAGCTAGGTCTAGCTATCCAGAAGCTTGCAGAAGAAGACCCAACCTTCCGCGTTGAGCACGACCACGAGACCGGTCAGACCGTTATCTCCGGTATGGGCGAGCTTCACCTTGACATCTTGGTTGACCGTATGCGTCGCGAGTTCAAGGTTGAGGCAAACGTAGGTAAGCCACAGGTTGCATACCGCGAGACCATTCGTCGTACCGTGGACAAGCACGACTACACCCACAAGAAGCAGACCGGTGGTTCAGGTCAGTTCGCAAAGGTGCAGATCAAGCTTGAGCCAATGGAGGTCGTGGGCGACAAGACCTACGAGTTCGTAGATGGCGTTACCGGTGGTCGTGTGCCACGCGAGTACATCCCATCCGTTGACGCAGGTATGCGTGATGCGATGCAGTCCGGTGTTTTGGCTGGTTACCCAGTAGTGGGCGTCAAGGCGACCCTGCTAGATGGTGCCTACCACGACGTTGACTCTTCCGAAATGGCGTTTAAGCTTGCAGGTTCGATGGTCTTCAAGGAGGCCGCTCGTCTTGCTAACCCAGTTCTGCTCGAGCCGTTGATGGCCGTCGAGGTACGTACCCCTGAGGAATACATGGGCGACGTTATCGGTGACCTAAACTCCAGGCGCGGGCAGATCCAGTCCATGGACGACGCCAGTGGCGTGAAGGTTGTCCGTGCTCTGGTTCCACTATCCGAGATGTTCGGTTATGTTGGTGACCTTCGTTCCAAGACCTCTGGACGCGCGGTGTACTCGATGACATTCGAGACCTACGCCGAGGTTCCAAGGAACGTCGCTGACGAGATCGTTCAGAAAGCAAAGGGCGAGTAGTCAATACTCGCAACTTTGACTAGGATAGAAAGTCTGTTAACCCCAAATCAGAGTCGGCCTTCCGGTCGATGATTTACTACGGATCCATCAGGAGGACCCACAATGGCTAAGGCGAAATTCGAGCGCACCAAGCCGCACGTCAACATCGGAACCATTGGTCACGTTGACCACGGTAAGACGACTCTGACTGCGGCTATCACCAAAGTACTTCACGACAAGTACCCAACCTTGAACGCTTCTTACGCGTTCGACCAGATTGACAACTCCCCAGAGGAGAAGCAGCGCGGTATTACCATCAACATCTCTCACGTTGAGTACCAGACTGAGAAGCGCCACTACGCTCACGTAGACGCTCCAGGTCACGCTGACTACATCAAGAACATGATCACCGGTGCGGCACAGATGGATGGTGCGATCCTTGTGGTTGCAGCAACCGACGGCCCGATGCCTCAGACCAAGGAGCACGTGCTTCTTGCTCGCCAGGTTGGCGTTCCTTACATCGTTGTGGCTCTAAACAAGTCCGACATGGTTGACGACGCTGAGATCCTAGAGCTAGTAGAGGTTGAGGTTCGCGAACTTCTATCCATGTACGAGTTCGACGGCGACAACGCACCTGTTATTCAGGTTTCCGCACTAAAGGCACTTGAGGGTGACGCTAAGTGGGGCGAGACTGTTCTAGCTCTTATGGATGCAGTTGACAGCAACGTTCCTGAGCCTGTTCGTGACACCGATAAGGCATTCCTTATGCCTGTTGAAGACGTTTTCACCATCACTGGTCGTGGAACCGTTATCACCGGCAAGATCGAGCGTGGCACCATCAAGGTGAACGAAGAAGTTGAGATCGTTGGAATCCGCGACAAGCAGAAGACCACCGTTACCGGTATCGAGATGTTCCGCAAGCTCTTGGACTACGCAGAAGCTGGTGAGAACGTAGGTCTACTACTACGTGGAACCAAGCGTGAAGACGTAGAGCGTGGCCAGGTTGTTGTAAAGCCTGGTTCGGTTACTCCTCACACCAACTTTGACGCTAACGTCTACATCCTTTCAAAGGATGAGGGTGGCCGTCACAACCCGTTCTACGCGAACTACCGTCCACAGTTCTACATCCGTACCACTGACGTAACCGGTGTTATCACCCTGCCAGCTGGTACCGAGATGGTTATGCCTGGTGACACCACCAACATGACCGTTGACCTAATTCAGCCGATTGCGCTTGAAGAGGGACAGCGTTTCGCTATCCGTGAGGGTGGCCGCACTGTAGGTGCTGGTACCGTCACCAAGATCAACAAGTAATTCTGTAAAGAATTAGTCAAAACCCCCTCGGTTCTCCGAGGGGGTTTTGCTTTGTCTGTTTGAGCTAAAGGCCTGCCAAAAGAATCAAACCCACCCAAATTGCTTTGGGTGGGTTTGATCGCAGTGCTGCTATTAGGAGAGCATGTCCTTGGTCAGTTCGTTCTTCTCGCTCTTGTTGATTAGAGCCCATACATAACCGATTACTCCGGCGATGAATGGCAGCAAGACGAGGAACCAGCCAAGACCGTTGAGCTGCCATGCGCTCTCAGGTAGTGATGGGTCAACCCCTTCTGGCACGGTGCCGGCGAGCAGGTTGAAGCGGCTCATCAGTAGGTAGAGCGCCAGTAGCAACAGAATTGCCGAGGCCACAGGTGCGATGGTTGACCTCCAGAGGTTCTCGCCACCGTTCTGCTTGAAAAAGCGCACAACTGCCACGGAAACCAGCACCTCGACTATCAAAAGGGCGATAACCGTAACAGCGCTCATCCAGAAGAACAGGTTGAGAACTGGGTCCAGACCGGCAATTGCGAAGATGATCATTACAGCTGCGGCGAGAACCGAGGTTGCAATTACACCAAACGATGGAGCACCAGCTGCGTTGGTCTTTCCAAAGCTAGCCGGTAGAACACCGCCACGACCCATTGCAAAGAAGTAGCGAGCGCTGGCGTTCTGAAATGCCAACAGACCGGCAAACAGGCTAGTGAGTACCAACCAACCCATAACAGTGGTCATCCATGGACCAACGTACTGGTTCGCCAGCGAGAAGAGCACAGCGGCTGGGTCGGCCAGTGGGACGCCATCGATTGCTGAACGAGCAATAACCTCATCAAAAATCTTGGAGGCTCCCATACCGGTGACCATCGCGAAGGAGGTGAATGCGAATACAACGGTGATTAGTCCAATAGCCAAGTAGGTTGCCTTAGGCACTGAGCGCTTAGGGTCAATCGACTCCTCACCGTAGATTGCGGTTGCCTCGAAGCCAATGTATGAAGCCACAGCAAAAGCAATAGCGATACCTGCACCACCAGCAAAGCCACCCGCAAGAATCTGATCTGGCGAGAAGGAAGCTCCGAAGTTTAGACCTTCAGGGCCGCCGTCAATCAAAATCACAGCTGCGGTGATCAGCAGTGCAGCGAGCTCGACTACAAGCAAAACACCTAGAAGCTTGGCTCCGATGTCGACACTGAGTAGTGAAAGACCGGTGACTAGCGCCCAGGCAGCCAAAGACCATACATACCAGGGAAGTTCAATCCCCATAGCCCCCATTTGGCCAGCCAGCACGCCTCCGAAGAAGCCATAGATAGCCAGCTGAATGGTTATGTAAGAGACGATTGATACAAAGGCGGATGCAACACCAGCATTAGCACCAAGACCTCTGCCAACGTAAGCGAAAAAAGCGCCTGTATTGGTGACCCGACTGCTCATGGCGGCGTAGCCGACGCTGAACAACATCAGGATTAGACCAACTGCAAGGTAAGCACCTGGAGCAGCAGCTCCGTTGCCAGCGAGCATTGCTACTGGAACCGCACCGGTCATTCCCACAAGAGGGGCGGAGGCGGCTACCACGAAGAAGACAATACTTAAAACTCCAAGTTTTCCGGATTTGAGAGACCCGGCCGATCCGTTTTTTTGCGACATAATTCTCCTCATTGAGTTTTGGTCGTTTTGACACAAACGACTACGTTCTACATTGGCGCAAATCAATCCGGTTTGGTGAAGGATTTAGGCACTTGAGAAAGTTCTAAATCAAATCGTTATAAAGTGATAAATGGGAAAATCGTTTGAAAGCAAATGATTGCTATTCTTGATGATATGACCGAACTAAGTGGGTTTCTCGCCCCAAAGACGCCTTCTGGCAAAAGTGCAATCATTCCTCACATGCCGTGGTTCTACTCTGGAACCCTGCTGACCGTTGAGTATTTGACAGATCCTAAGAATGTCCGAGCAATCCTCCCCCCAGAGCTTGAGTTGGCAGATGAAGAGCCAGGAGCAGTCGCATTGATTTGGGCGGATTGGCAGTCCTGCAGCACGGATAAGCAAGAGCTACTCGATCCAGTTAGATCGCAGTATATGGAAGCTTTCGTGGTTGTTAGGTGCAAGTTCGAGGGAGTCACCTATTCAAGGTGTGTAGCTATCTGGGTTTCTAAGGACTTCGCAATTGCCAGAGGCTGGTTCCAGGGTTACCCAAAGAAGTTGGGTTCAATTCACGCGACTCGCGTTTACAACCGTGGGCAAGCGACCCCGAGGCTAGAAGCCGGGGCCAAGTTTGGAGCAAGCATCGCAGCCAACGACCACAGATTGGCAGAGGCAGTTGTCACACTTCGTGCGCAATCGGAGCACAACGGCTTTGTAAATGGACACAAGATGCTGCACAGTCGTTGGATGCCGTCAATCACACCTGGACTGGGAAACTCCATGGATCAGCTGATCACCATGGGCGGCGTCGACGCTGATCTGGGAACTCCTTGGGTTGGCGATGCAGAGCTCAATCTTTTCGATTCACGTTGGGACGAGCTCGGTTCGATTCTTCCGGTTCAGGAAATTCTCGGGGGCTATTTCCGTGAAGTTGGGGTGACCTTCAACGGCGGCACCCTAGTCAAGGACTTCTCGAACCCCAACATCTAAATCCAACTGATCGCCCCTAAATATCTGAGGGCGGTTACTTTGGTTTAGAAGTCCTCCATGTATTCGCGGATTTCCCACTCGCTCACGGTGCGACCGTGGAGTGGTCCGACTTCTGAGTTGTAGCGTTCGAGCTCATCTCGCTTCAGGGTCAGGAAAATCTCAATCAGGCTGTCCGAAATCAGACCGCGAAGCTCGTTGTCTTCTTCAAGTGCATCGAGTGCATCGGTAAAGGTGGTTGGCAGAATTGGAGCAGCTTCGTTTTCGTAGGCCATTCCCTCGGCAGCTTCTGGGCACTCAAGCTTGTTGAGAATACCCAGCAGTCCAGCACTCAGAATTCCAGCGATCATTAGGTACGGATTAGCTGCGCCGTCTCCAACGCGCACCTCAAGGCGCGTTCCACTGCCACGCTCAGGAGGTATTCTCACCATGCAGCTGCGGTTGTCGTAACCCCAGTTGGCCCGGAATGGAGCCAGCGTGTCTGGGCCGAGACGCTTGAAGGCGTTGATCGAAGGGTTTGTCAAAGCGGTTAGACCGGAAGCGTGCGCGGTGATACCTGCGATTAGGTGCTGGGCCACCTCAGAGAGCTCACCACTTCCGTTATCCATCAAGTTCTTGCCGTTGGCGTCAACCACCGAGAAGTGAAGGTGGAAACCACTGCCGCCTTCATCGCTCCATGGCTTCCCCATAAAGGTGGCGTGCTGACCGGTACGGTGCACGATGTCCTTGATTGCGGCCTTGAACATCAAGGTACGGTCTGCAGCGTCTAGCGCGTCAGAGTGCCAAAGGTTGATTTCGTACTGACTTGGGCTGAATTCGTGGTTGCCGGCGTAAACGCCAATGTTCATCTGGTCCAGCATTCGCATCAGGTGAAGGAATGTGCCGTGAGGGTCCACCAGCGATCCGGTGGTGTAAGCCCTGCCGGTTGCGGTCAGCGAGCGCTTGAAGCCGCCCTCTGGGGTTCGATCGGCGATGTAGAACTCGAGCTCAGGGCCAACGATCGGACGTAAACCCAGCTCTTGGTACTTGGCGATGACCAGCTGTAGAGCCGTGCGCGGTGAGAAGAGGTTGGGCTTACCGTTTGGTTCGCGTGCGTCCATAATGACGTAGGCGACCCCCGGCTCCCAGGGCATGGGTGTGATGCTCTCGGGTTCGATTTGCCCGACTAGGTCCTGAAGACCGTCGCTAAGGATGTTTGCTGCATCCAGCACACCACCCTGAGTATTGGTGTTCCAAATTCCCTGACAAAAGGTCGGTCCACCATGCGCGGAACGATCTAAGTTGCTTACCAGCAGGTCTTTGGACCGAGGGATTCCCAGCACGTCCGAATACATAACTCGCAGAACGTCGATTCCCCGCTGGCGTAGGGACTCTTTCAATGCGCCTAAGTCGAGAGCCAATGTAACTCCTTTGTCACTTTTTGGACCAACCAAACTGTCGTTTGGGAACAAACGACAGAATAGTATCTGAATCTACTCAATGGCAGACTAGAGCGCAAAAGTTATCTTTGCGTGATTTAAAAGGAGTTCCATGAAGGCCCTGTTTATTCAGCATGATCATGTGAGCCCAACTGGCCCTGTTTCGGAGCGCTTGCGCCACCATGGATTTGAGATTGAAGAGCGAACTGTTGTCCCTGAGCACCTGTTCAGCTCGCCAAACCAGGCCAACTTTCAGTTTCCTGACCTTGATGATTACGACCTCATTATTCCAATGGGTGCTCCCTGGGGCGCCTGGGACGATGCCTGCATCGGAAACTGGCTGCAGCCGGAGCTCGACTGGATTCGCACTGCTGTAACACAAAACAAGCCGGTGTTAGGCATCTGCTTCGGCGGTCAGCTAATTGCTAGGTCAATGGGGGGTAGTGTTGCGCGCGGCCCACAGTGTGAGATTGGCTGGAAGTCGATCTGGAGCGAGGCTCCGGAAATTGTGTCTAATGGTCCATGGTTCCAATTTCACTACGACCGCTGGCAACTGCCCGAAGGTGCAGTTGAAATCGCTAGGAATCCGATCGCCTCTCAGGCGTTTATCATCAACAAATCCCTGGCGATACAGTTTCACCCTGAGATTAATGCAGCGGGCCTGAAGGACTGGTTGGCCTGGGGCGGGGATAAGAAAGTGATTGAGGATGGACAAGATCCAGATATCATGATGGCTCAAACTTTGGCCGAAGAGGCCGAGTCCGAAAAGCGCAGCTTTGCGTTGGTCGACGGATTCCTAAAACACGTCGCCAAACTGATTTAGCGAGAACTAATCTCCACCTGCATACGCTTGATTCCATGCACAAAATTTGATCTCAAGAAGTCGATTTCGCCGACCCGCTTGGCAGAGGAAATTCGGCCAATCAAATCTTCAAACATGACTCTTAGTTCAATTCTTGCTAGCGCATTGCCGAGGCACATGTGAGGGCCACCGCGACCAAAGGTCATGTGCTCGTTTGGATTTCTGAGCACATCCATCACATCTGCATTGTCGAAAACAGCTGCGTCACGGTTTCCGGATGCAAACCAGGTAACGACCTTGTCGCCAGCTTTAATCAATTGGCCATTTAGCTCTACGTCTTTGGTCGCAGTCCTTCTGAAGTGATAGACCGGGCTGGCAAAGCGCAAGAATTCCTCCACTGCCCAAGGGATTAGCTCTGGGTTCTCCTGGAGCAACTCAAGTTGCGATGGGTTTTGCAGCAGGTTGTTGAAGGTGTGGCTAATGGTGTGACGGGTGGTCTCATTACCGGCAACCACAAGCAGCAAGAAGTTGGTGTGGAAGTCGCGCTCAGTCAACGGCACGCCATCACTCATCGGGTTGTTCACCAGCACCGAAACTAGATCCGTGCCATCTTTACCCGTGCGTTCCCGCGCCAATTCATCGCCATACGCGTATAGCTCAAGAGCTGCCGGTGATCGGAATGGAATCAGGCGGTACTTTTCACTGTCCGGATCGCTGATTAAGACATCCGCGTGCTCTGGGTCATCGAAACCAATCATGCGGTTTCCCCAGTCAATTAGCTTGCCGGTATCAGACTCTGGGACATCGAGTAGCTTGGCCAACACCTGAATTGGGAAGTCCGCCGCTACCTCGGTAACAAAATCGAAAGTGCCCTTGGCCAAGGCATTGTCCAGCGTGGTGGCCGTCAAGCCCCTAAGGAAGGTCTCGTAAACCGACACCGCCTGCGGCGTGAACTGTCCTTGCAGCAGTCTTCTAAGCGCACGGTGCCTAGAACCATCAGTCTCCAACAGTGAGCGCCGGGCTTGCTCCTGCTCAGCATCTACTTCCTCCAGATTTGTGAATCGCTCAGAAGTGAAGGTCTCGGAGTCGCGCAGGACTTTGACGATGTCGTGGTACCTGGTTACCGCCCAAAAGCCACTGTTGGGCGCCTCTTCCTCACACCAGTGAATTGGAGACTTCTCCCGAAGCTCTCTAAAGGCTGCCCAGGGTGCGCCCTGGGAAAAAAGATCTAGATCTGCGAGGTTGATACTCGACGCTGAGCTCATCAGGAATCCTTATGTCGTTTGGATGCTAACAATAATGACTCTAGCTAACTTAAGGTGCTTCGGACTAGCGGCTTTACAATAGTGATACAAACTTTGAGAAATTTAGGGGCCATGGCTGGGATTCACACCATCACAGAAACCGAGCGCCAAGTCAGCCTCGTGTTGGGCTCTAAAGCTCTCGACTTCGAATCAATGGCAGTAGTGGCCAATATCTTCCGTGCCTCAAATAATCTTCGCAACCACCTAGAGCGCTCGGTGTTGCAGGCACATAATCTTTCCTGGACTGGCTTTGTGGTGCTTTGGGTGGTTTGGATCTGGGGGCCAGTTGAGACTCGCGAGGTTGCGCGCGAAAGTGGCATTTCCAAGGGAACACTAACCGGCGTCATGAAGACTTTGGAGGGCAGGGGTTATCTGGTGCGAGACCGCGGAAAAAACGACGGTCGCCTGGTCGATGTCAGCCTCACCAAAGCCGGCAGTGCTCTCATGGATGGCCTGTTTCCGCAGTTCAACCAAGAAGAAACTCAGGTTGCCAGTGTGCTCAGTAGCCAGGAGAAGGCCGATATTTCAAGGCTGCTGCGACTGATCGCTAGCCATACCGCTAAAGCTTGAAAGCACTCGCTTGTTGTACGAAGCGCTTGAGCATCCCTAACTGTCCCGCCTCGGATTGGTAGTTATCCTCTGGGTGCCACTGCACTCCGTAAGCCCAACCCGCAGATGGGTATCGAACCGCCTCGACGTAGCCATCGGTGGACTTGCCGAGCACCTCAATACCATCCCCCAGGCGAGCAATAGCTTGGTGGTGATAGCACGAGGTCTTTAGCGGACCTGGCTCTAGTCCAAGCTGCATCCCTGATTCCTCGAAGTTGAGTTCTGAGATGTGATTCCGGTGGTGCTCGGTCATGTCTTGAATCAGCGAGCCACCCAGGGCTACGTTGGTCACCTGAAAGCCGCGGCAGATAGCGAAGTAGGGCATGGCCCTATCTAGCGCGAAACGAGCGAGTGAAAAGTCCACTTCGTCTTGAAGGTCATCAATGCCGTAGAGCTCATCGCTGTTTGGTTGCTCGCCATAACGCAAAGGGTTTATATCTGAACCTCCAGGCATGAGAACACCCGAGAAACCAGCCAGGACCGTGCTCCAGTCGGAATCTTTGGTCGGCAACAGTGTGATGGGTTCGCCGCCAGCGGCGTGAACCGCTTCGAGAAGTCTTCTAGCATTCACCACGCCTGCGTATCTGGTGACTGAAGTCGACTCGGCCAATCGGCCAAGAATTGCGATTCGGGGTCTGAATTCCATCGTTCTTCCTAAATTGTTATAAAGATTCGCAGGGCCTAGCGAATCAGATGTTCTAATCTAAATCATTAGTGTCCAAATGATTTTAGGGAGACCCCGTGAGTAAAGCTCATGTTTTCGGTGTTGACATTGATACAAGACACTTTATTGGCGGAAATCGCATTGCGTCTGCAGAAACATACACCGACCTTTCACCGATTGATATGTCGGAGTTGGGCCAAATCTCTCGAGGCGGCAAGCAAGAGATTGACATGGCGGTGCAGGCAGCAAAAACAGCCTTCCCGGCTTGGGCAGCTCTTGGCCCAGAGGGCCGAGGAAAACTTTTGTTCAGACTCGCGGACCTAATTGAAGAGAATGTCGAGCTTTTGGCCAACGTCGAGACTTTAGACAATGGCTCGCTGCTTCGCTCACATCGTCGAGGAGTCATGCCTAGAGCTGCCATGAACATTCGCTTCTTTGCCGACTGGGCAATGAATCAGCTGAGCCACCCCGACTTCGAGACCCGCGGCCACACCAACAAGATTTCTTGGGACCCTTCGGGAGTTGCGGCATTGATTACCCCGTGGAACGCCCCGCTGATGCTGGCGACTTGGAAGATAGGACCTGCTTTGGCTGCCGGAGACACCGTGGTGCTCAAGCCGGCGGAGTGGACTCCGCTCAGTGCCAGCTTGTTCGCCGACCTCACAATCGAAGCCGGAATTCCTGCTGGAGTATTCAACGTGGTCTTTGGTTTTGGCAACGAGGCAGGCGCGGCTCTCACAGCGCACAAGGACATCGCACGAATCTCATTCACCGGATCTGTGCCGACAGCAAAAATCATCGCCCACGCCGCTGCAGATAACCTCACCCCGGTGAGCTTTGAGCTCGGCGGAAAGAGCCCGCTGCTGGTTTTCGGAGACGCCGACCTGGAGCTCGCAGCTCAGCTAGCGGTTGAACAGTATGACAATGCGGGTCAGGTCTGCCTCTCGGGAACGCGCATCCTGGTTCACGAGTCGGTGGCTTTTGAATTCGCCGAGAAGTTCAAGGAACGCGCTCTAAAGATTAAGCAGGGCGACCCTCGCGATGAAGACACCGACATCGGACCACAAATTCACCCAGTTCACTTCGATCGAATCAAGGGCTTTGTGAACCGGGCAAAAGAGGCTGGCGCTTCCATCGTGATGGGAGGCTCGGAAAACCAGGAGCTCGGTGGTTTGTATTTCAAGCCGACTTTGGTTATGAATCCCGATCCGCTAAGTGAAATTGTGACCAGCGAAGTCTTTGGTCCGGTGCTTTGCATGCAGACCTTCTCCACTGATCAGGAGGCTTTGGCAATGGCTAATGGCACCGAGTTCGGGCTTGCAGCCGTTGTGGTCTCGGGCAATAAAGAGCACGCAGAACAAATCACCAAGAACTTGGTGGCTGGAACAATTTGGGTTAACTGCTTCTTCGTTCGAGACCTACGTGCTCCATTCGGTGGCTCGAAGAAGTCTGGAATTGGTCGTGATGGCGGAACCTGGTCATTCGACTTTTACGCTGATGTGAAGAACACTGTTTACTCACCAAATGGATGGAAGGAATAGAAATGGGTCAAGTACTTGGCGCAGGCCTACTCGCGCATGTGCCCACGATTATGCTCCCCGAGGCGGTTCGAAAAGACCTGAACGAGGGCAAGGAGCTAAGTCTGGTTCCGGGGCTAAAGCAGCTTCGTAAAGATGTCTTTGAGACTCTCGACTACGACACCGTGATTGTTCTGGATAGCCACTGGGCCACAACTGTCGAGTTCGTTGTCACCTCAGCTGCTGAGCGCTCAGGACTATTTACCTCCGAAGAGTTACCAAGAGGCATGACGCAGGTCCCCTACTCATTCAAGGGAGATCCGGAGCTGGCTCAGTTAATCGCCGGCAAGGCAGAGAAGAACGGAACCTGGATTACTCCAATTTCGGATCCGCACCTTCCAATCTTCTACGCCACTATCAACCTCTGGCACTACCTTGGTCGCGGCCTAGATGACAAGCGCTGGATCAGTGTTTCGGTCTGCCAGACCGGAACCTCGGAAGACTTTCTTCGCGCTGGCCGCGCCATTGGTGAGGCTATTGCAGAGTCCAACCGAAAGGTCCTGATTCTCGCTTCTGGAGCGCTGTCTCACACCTTCCACAAGCTGCGCGATTTGCGCAAGCACGAAGCCAGTGATCCAAAGCACATCTACACCCCAGAGGCTTATGCGTATGACCTACAGGTGCTCGATTGGATGAAAACCGGAGACCACGGCGCAATCTTGGATGACTTCGCCACCTTCAAGAAGTACAAGCCAGAGGCAGGCTTCTTCCACTACCTCGCTATGGCTGGAGCGCTAGGGGAAGAGGCGCTGACCGCCAAGGGTGTCATGTACAGCGAGTACGAAAACTCGATTGGCACGGGCCAGGTTCACGTCTGGTTCCCCCAGCCCGAAGCCGGATTCCCAAGCGCTAAGAATTTGGTGCTATCTCGTGATTGAAACTAGAAGAATCCTGCTGGATGGCTTTCCGGTAGAAGTTCTGCGACAGGGTGAGCAACTGATTGCGCCGGACGGTCGATCCGTCGCGATTGAGGACGCAATTCATCTCCCGCCTGCAGAGCCAACAAAAATCATTGCGGTGCATCTCAACTACGACTCCCGAACCCAAGAGTTCTTGACCAAGTTGCCAGCTGCACCAACCTATTTCCACAAACCGATCACCGCCCTGAATTCTCATCAAGGAGCGGTAGTTCGCCCCGAGGGATGCAAGTGGTTGAACTACGAGGGTGAAATCGTAATTGTGATCGGAAAAACCTGTCGCAACATCTCACCAGCCGAAGCTGGCGAATACATCGCGGGCTACACCGTTGGCAATGACTATGGGCTGCACGACTTCCGCGACACGGACGCCGGCTCAATGCTCCGTGTAAAGGGCTCGGACACTTTGGCACCGGTTGGCCCGGGCTTGGTTCGGGATTGGGACTTCCGCAACAAATACATCCGAACCTACGTCAACGGTGTTTTGAAGCAGGACGACAACACCGACAACATGGAGTGGGATATGCACTACCTAGTTGCTGACATTGCCAGAACCATCACCTTGGTTCCAGGCGACATGCTTTTCAGCGGAACCCCCGCCAACTCCAGGCCGGTTCAACCGGGTGATGTTGTTGAGGTCGAAGTAGAGGGACTCGGCCGACTTACAAACCACATCGTTGTTGGTCCAACTCCAATCAGGACCGACGTCGGAGCACAGCCCACCGAGAGCGAAGAGGTCATCTCCACAGCCATGGGTGGCGACTGGGAGTTCAGAGGAATCAGAACCCCTTCCAAAGACCTCTATCCATCGACTATCGAGGAGAAAAAATGATCAAAGTAAACGTGGATATGAATAAGTGCCAGCACTACGGACAGTGTGTTTTTGAGGCACCGAAGATATTCAAGCTGAACGAGGACGACAAGCTTGAGTACGTTGCAACGGCAGACGATTCTGAGTTGGGAAACATCGAAGCAGCCATTGATGTTTGCCCAATGCAGGCGATTTTCATCGTCGATTAGTGCATGACCGTGTCCGAAGGAGTAGTCGTCGTCGGTGCCTCTATGGGTGGCCTGCGATTGGCAGAAAGCCTGCGGAGATTCGGATATACGGGACCAGTAAGGATCTTCGGCAACGAGGGCCATCCTCCATATAACAGACCTCCACTTTCCAAGGATCTGCTCTCAGCCGCGGAAATTGACTTTGCTGAGGTGGCATTTCCTCAGCGTTCAGCTACCGCTGATGTTGAGTGGAACCTTTCGGCTGGGGCAGTTGCGGCTGACCTAAGCAATCAGCACATCACCATCAGCGGGGGAGAACGAGTTTTTTTCGATCACCTCGTTATTGCAACCGGGCTAAGGTCTAAACGACTCGGGTTTGAATCCTTCCCAAGCGATCGTCATGCATTGCGCAGCTTCGAAGATGCCAAGGCATTGCGCTCAAAGCTTGGGGTTGGAAGCAAGATTGTGATTGTCGGGTCCGGCTTTATCGCTTGCGAAGTGGCTGCTACCGCAACCAAGTTGGGCTGCGAAGTCCACATTGTTTCTCCTTCAAAATCGCCAATGGATCGAGCACTCGGAGAAAAGCTTTCAGCACTAGTCAAACTTAGGCTAGAAGCACAAGGGATTACTTTCCACATGCAGGCAACCGTTCGAGAACTAGTGGGCTCAAATCGGCTTGAAGCCGTGGCCTTGAGTGATGGCAGCACTATCCGCTGCGACAGCTTGGTGGAAGCAATTGGCTCAGAGGCTAACTGCGATTGGCTGGCCGGCAACGACCTTGACATATCAGATGGCCTACTCTGTGACGGATCCCTGCGAGCAGTTAGGGCCTCCGGTGGATCATGGCCAAATGTTTTTGGCGTTGGAGATGTGGCTAGATTTCCAAATCCAATCTTTGACTCAACTCCGCGCCGGATTGAGCACTGGAATATCCCAACCGAGTCAGCCAAATTTGTTGGCCAGCAGATTGCTGCCAGCTACAACTCGACAAAGGCGACCGCCGAGGTCTTCCGACCACTGCCCTCTTTTTGGAGCGATCAATTTGATATGCACATTTTCGGGCTGGGAATGTCATATCTTGCTGACGCATCTAAGTTGGTGCACGGAGATAGCTCAGGGGACTGTGTTTTTGAATTCACCCGGGAAGGTGTTTTAGTCGGAGTTATTGGTATTGGACATCGATCTGTGGTCCAAAATTACAGAGCAGTACTTGAAAGGTAGAGCCGCATGAGCAACTCATTTTTTGATCTAGACATTTCTTTTGAGGATGATCCAGCACCGGACCTATCGAAGATTCCAGTCGCAAAGCTTCGAGCTGCAATCGAAGAGCTTCCGGAGGCTCTCAAGGTTGTGGCGCAGGGAATCTTGCTTGAGAAGCGCACCATGTCAGATGTCTCCCAAGCGCTTGGCATTCGTCAGGGTGAACTGGTGACCCGGCTGCACCGGGCTCAGCTGGCCATCGGCATGGCCTTGATGAACTCACCGAGAGGATAAGTTCGTGACCACTCTGCAGAACTTCGTGGATGGGAACTATGTCGAGTCACATGCGGATAAAGCCTTGGATGTTGTTGAACCGGCAACCGGAATCACCTACGCCCAGGCTCCAATTTCTAACGCCGCCGAGGTACATGCGGCCTTTGAGAGCTCAGCACGCGCCTTTCAGGTCTGGGGACAATCCACTCCAGGTGAGCGTCAGCTCGCACTGCTAAAAATCGCAGATGCCATTGAGGCTAGATCGGAAGAGATTGTTTCGGTTGAGTCGCGCGACACCGGAAAGCCTCTTGCGGCAGTCAGGGGCGAAGCCCGTGCAATTCTCAATCAGATCAGGTTCTTCGCTGGAGCAGCCAGGAGTTTAGAGGGCAGAGCTGCCGGTGAGTATCTTCGGAATCACACCTCTTTCATTCGCAGGGAGCCAATCGGCGTGGTAGGTCAGATCGCGCCCTGGAACTACCCACTGGTAATGGCCACCTGGAAGTTTGCACCGGCAATCGCTGCTGGAAACACGGTTGTTCTCAAGCCCAGCGACACCACCCCTGCCGTGACACTCTTACTTGCAGAAATAGCCGCTGAGTTTCTGCCGACCGGCACATTCAATGTTGTCTTAGGAGACCGCTCTACTGGCCAGGCGCTGGTCGAGGATGCCATTCCGCAGATGATTGCTATCACCGGTTCGGTGGGTGCGGGAATGCAGGTTGCCAAGACTGCTGCCTTGGACCTCAAGCGAGTTCACCTAGAGCTGGGGGGCAAGGCCCCGGTGCTGATTTTTGAGGATGCCGACTTGGAGAAAGCAGCAAACTCACTGGTTGATGCCGCCTTCTACAACGGTGGCCAAGACTGCACCGCGGCAACAAGGTTCTTGGTCCATGAGTCTGTGGTTGCTGATTTCACCGAGTTGTTCAAAGCAGCTATCCAAAAATCTGCCAAGGTCGGGACCCCTGAGCAAGACGGAATTCTCTTCGGTGCGATCAACAACCTGGCACAACTCGAAAGAGTTCGAGGTTTTGTCAATCGCCTGCCCGATCACGCTCGCTTGGAGATTGGCGGAGATGATCCCATTCAAAATGGTGGCTATTTCCACTCCGCCACTTTGCTCACCGGTTTACGACAGACCGACGAACACATTCAAGATGAAATCTTTGGTCCGATTGTTACTGTGCAGTCCTTCAAGGATGACGCTCAGGCACTGGCCTTTGCTAATGATGTCAAATATGGACTGGCCGCTTCGGTTTGGACAAAGGACCACGTTAGGGCCATGAGGATGTCCAAGCACCTTAGCTTTGGAGCGGTTTGGATCAACACTCATGGACCACTGACACCCGAGATGCCACACGGTGGCTATCGGCACTCCGGTTACGGCAAAGATCTATCTATGTACGGCTTTGAGGACTACACCCGAATCAAGCACGTTATGTCCGCTATAGATTGATGCCCTCTGCGACCTCTTCCAGCACTAAGAACAGGTCATCAACATCTTCACGTGTGGTGCGGAAGTTGGTGAAGCAAGGTCTCAACCAGGTTTCGCCATCGATTTGCGCCTCCGATAGGAAGAAACGCCCGTCCTTGACTACAGCTTCTGTCAGTAGCTGATTTAGCAGCGAGGTTTTACTCGGATCTGGATGCTGAAGCTGGATCGGGACAACCGAGAGCTGTGGTCGGTTATCCAGCACTCTGAAGTTTTCCCGGCCAGATGCAATCGAGTAGCAGTACTGAGCAAGATCAAGGTTGCTATCTAGGGCTGCCCTGAAGCCTTCCGCGCCAAAAGCTGCAAGTGCCATCCAGAGTTTTAGAGCGCGCAGCGGCCTCGAATACTCCAAGGTCAGGTCAACAGGATTTGCGGCTTGAGTGTCGTGGGGCATGTATGCCTCATCGTGACCAAATGTGCTCTGCAGGACTGAGAGGTCTTTTACCAAAAGCACACTGCAAGCCTTGGGAACAAACATCCACTTGTGGGCATCGATGGTTACTGATTGTGCTCGGTCGATTCCATCAAACAGCGGCGCTCCGGTCAGCGTTCCAGCTGCTGGAGCGCCATAGGCACCATCCACGTGCAGCCATATTCCAAACTCATTCGCCAGGTCCGCAATCTCGTTCAGTGGATCCACCGCACCAGTCAATGTGGTGCCAGCGGTGGCGATGATCGCCATCGGAGTAAAGCCGCTTGCTAAGTCTTTCTGGATTTGAGCCCGCAGTAAATCGGTCCTCATTCTTCTGTTGCCATCGACCCCGATGTCACGCATGGAGTTTGAGCCCAGTCCGAGAATCTCCACAGCCCTGGTGTTTGAGTAGTGAGATTCCACCGAGCAATACACAGTCAACTTCTTGGTGTTACCAAGCTTGCGGGCAGCGGGATCAACTTGCTGTCTGGCTGCAGCAAGAGCGGTTAGGTTGCTGACGGTTCCTCCGCTGGTGAAAAGCCCCTCGGCGTTGTGATAACCAACGAATTGCCCCAACCAGCGAGCGGTTTGCTGCTCAAGTAGCGAAGCTGCCTTTGAGTCGATGGCGAGGTTGAAGTCATAGGAGGCAGCTAGAAAATCTGCCACCGCTCCAATCTCCAAACCTGAGGAGCCGATATAGGCAAGGAAGCGAGGGCGGGACTGGGCCAGGGATTGATCAAGAATCTTGGAGGCGGCCTCCAGGGTCGTCCTGTCTCCCCAGCCGGTTTCGGGAAGTTGGGTGGACAACACTGCTTTGGTCTCGGCCGTTAGCTCCGGCTCAGTTCGCCGGGGGTGATCAATTTCGGACCAGGTTTGGCTAATCCTGTTCTTGACGTCATCCAGCAGTAACTCTCGAGCTCCATTGTTCAAGCGTTCTTCGAATCGCATATTTGGCAGTCTATTGGAAGCGAACTCAGCCGCACCTCACTTCCACTCAGTGGCAAGAACCAGGAGCTATTGAGAGTTCTAGCTGGCGTGCGGGAAGCTGATTGCGAAGCTTGCTCCACCAAGCGCAGATCTCCCAATTGAGATACTCCCATGGTGGTTTGACACCACCTCGAAAATCAGAGACATGCCAAGACCGGTGCTACCGGATTTTTGAGCATCGCCTTTTCGAAAGCGAATTGGCTTGCCATCGGGAGTGAGAATTCCCTCAGGGAAGCCCGGACCAGAGTCCTCAATAACCAAATCAGTCCTGCCCGGCTGCTGGCTGAGTTGAACTCTCACTTTTGATCGAGCCGGGACGTGGAGATGTAGGTTGCCAACCAAGTTGGCCAGAAGTTTTTCGATCTGCTCCGGGTTGCCTTGGATCTTGACCGATTCTTGAATTGAGGATTCGATTTGATGCACGGAGTCAAGACTTGAAAGATCTTCAATTGCGCTTTCAACCAGCGATGTTAGGTCTAGCTCGAGGTCTTGCCTTGATTCGCTTCCTCTAACCTCGGCCAACTGCAGCAGGTCATCGATAATCTTCTGCATTCTTATTGACTGCTTGAGGGCTTTTTCTGCGCTCTGTCTCACCTCTGGGGCAACACTGGGCTGAGACAGGATGTCTAGGTAACCGCGAACCACTGTCAAAGGGGTCTTGAGCTCGTGGGAGGCATCGGAAAGAAACTTCTGCAGCGCCTTCTCGTTATTATCGAGCGACTGAATCATTTTGGATAGCGAATCGGTAAGAGTGTGGACTTCCCAGCTTCCTTGAGGTTCAGCTAGCTTTCGCTCGCCACCGATGGCGATGGTTCTGGCCTGACGAATGATTTGGTTCAGCGATGAGATGTCCCGTTTCAAGATTAGGTGGGTAACCAAAGTCGCGAGCAGGATCACAAACAGCGTGATTAGAGCCAACGGGGCGATGGTTGCCGTAGCTCCTGCATAGGCCGCATCGGTGGAGACGGCTAGTGTGATTGACTCACTAAAGGGCAAGGCTAGTTCTCTAGTTACCTGATCGCCCGAACCTATTTCGCCGGCATTTTCCTGTAGGTAGGTCTCGACTCCAAACTCATCTGTGTAGATGGCAGTCAGCTCCCGCGTGGAACCCTCGAACAATGCAGTAGATATCGGGTCGTCTGAGTCCAAAATCAATTGCGCAAGTTGGTCAAGACCCTGTTCACTCTGTCTGATGTTTTGATCCAGGCTCATAAACACCGAAACGCTGGAGACGGCAATCGACGCCAGCCCAATCAGAATTCCAACCGATGCTGTGACCTTGGTTTGCAGCTTCATCGAGCATCCTCAATCTTGAAGCCAAAACCTCGAACGGTTTTGATGCCTTGGAATGATTCGGTGTGGAGTTTTTTCCTTAGGTAGGAGATGTAGGTCTCGACCACATTGGTTTGATCGGCAAAGCCCATGCTCCATATGTCTTCCAGCAGCTGCTGCTTTGAAAGCACGTGCCCCTTCGATTCCATAAGGGCGACCAAGAGCTTGAATTCGGTAGGAGAGAGGGTGACTTCTTTGCCGTCGAGCCTCGCGACGAAGTCGTTCACTTCAACCTCGATTGGTCCGACGGTGAGGGTTTTACTCTCAGGCATGTGGCCACTTGCCCTGCGCAGGATTGCTGCGACTCTTAGAGCTAGCTCCTCAATACCAAATGGCTTCGCGATGAAGTCATCGGCGCCCAATCGAAACCCGGTACTTAGGTGGGGGCGCTCTTTACTGGCAGTTAGCAACACAAAGGGAGTGTTATCTCCCTTGAGCCTCAGACTTTCCAGGAGCTGAAAGCCATCGAGCTTAGGCATGTTGATGTCCGAAACAATTAGGTCCACCGAATTAGAGCGGAGCAAGTTGAGGGCTTCTAGGCCATCACTTGCCGAAAGCGTTCGATAGCCGGCCAGCGATAGGGCATCACCGATCATCTCCCGAACCGGAGCTTCGTCATCGACAACAAGAATCAAACTGGACACAGCTTCATGTTAGAGCGGGAAAAGGTCTGCTTCTATTTCCACTAGCAACCCAAGTGAATCTCACATGAATCTCACACAATCGCTATCGAGACTTATCTCACTGGCTTAGAGAGAGATAGCGATGAACGCAAACAGAGCAAAGCAGGTCATAGTACTTCTTACCGCCCTAACCCTTGGGTTTGTTGGCGCACCAGCCCAGGCTGCTGAACCTACCGTTACTGAAGCTGCAAGCACCACAACTCCAGTCGCCCCTAAGGATGCCGCAGCGATTGCCGCATTCAGAGCGTCGATGGTTGACTTCAAGGCAGCCATGGTTACCTACCGCTCGGCGAGAGACAACTTCAAGGTTCAGATTGAGGCTTACAAGCTTGCAATGGAAGAGATCAAGCCTGCACTTGTGGCCTACAACACCGCCAGGCGCACCATCGGGCAGACTTTTGCAGCTTCGATGACCGTCTCTGCCACCGCCTACAAGGCTGTGCGCAATGACCCTAATGCCACTGCTGAAGCCAAGCTTTCGGCAAAGACGACCTTTGAGGCAGCCAAGACCGCAGCTGTTGCTGCCCGCCAGGCAGCAATAACTGCCCTTGGTACCGCCCCTGTAAAGCCAGCGAAGCCGGAGAAACCTACTAAGCCAGTCAGGCCGGTTCGCCCATAACCCTTCCTCCTTTGGGTTAGAAAGATCCCCCGTGTGATGCGGGGGATCTTTTTTGCCATTTTGGATTTAGAGTTGTGAAGTTGAATAACAAAAAGTTGGGGGCAATGGGTAAGTTCATCAGACTCTTGGCTTTAGCTGCGACCATCACGCTCTCGGCATCCATCGTCTTGATGGCCTCCTCGACCGGCAATGCAGAGACAACCCCATTTAAGGGGTCGCAAATCTCCCAGGGCCTAATCGGAGCCAAGTACAAAGGGTACTTTGCGGACAAAGTCACATACTTCTCCAACGCAAAGCGGATTTCCGGGCCCAGCAAGTTTTCTAAAGTGCTGTTTTCGACATCAAAAGAGGACTACTTCTCCTGGCAGTGGACCGGATACTTCCGAGCCAATAAATCCGGGTCCTGGACCTTTACAACAAACTCAGACGATGCCAGCTATGTCTGGGTGGGGGAAAGTGCGGTTCGGGGTTTTAGCCCAGCGAATGCGCTCTTAAGTGCACCTGGAATTCACGCTCCGATTGCATCATCAGGAACTATTGACCTAATCTCCGGGGCTTACTACCCAATCCGTATTCAATATGGTGAGGCTTATGGCCTTGAGCAATTTCAACTCTTTGTCACTCCGCCCGGCGGTCAGCGAACCTCAAACCTTTCCCCGTTCGTGTTCCACAACCCTGGGTCGAAGAGCCCTGACTTTGGATTCAGTCAGAAGCTCGCAAACCAGGCGATGGCTCACCAGGAATCCCTTAGAGTCGAAGCTCTCAAGCCACCTGGCGGGACTATAAGTTCCAACCTTTCTGGGCTGTCCTCATTGAACTGTCAAGCTCCTAAGACTTCCGAGCAAGACGTGGCACTGGGCTTTCCTCGATCTGGACAACTTATGCCAAGCATTGGCAATCTCAAGGCGGTGATGATCTTCGTCGAGTTCACGGATGTAAAGGGGACAGACGATCCGCGAACCATCGGCCCTAAGTTCACAGAGAAATTTGAAGAGTTTTATCGAGTCAACTCATATGGAAAACTCCAAATTGAAGTTGACATACTCCCCACCTACTACCAAATACCAAAAGACTCAGGTTCATACCGAATGGACGTTTGGAGCTCTGGAGATCCGGTTGGCTACTTTGCCGACGGCATTCGCGCTGCCGATGCAGATGTGAACTACGCAAACTATGACTTTGTGATTGTGATGCCTCCATCGGGCATCAAAAAGATCATCTATGGCCCGGCCTTTCCGGAGGTTCTTGGAGCTTCAAATGGAATGCCGTCCGAACGCACAACCTATAGAGGAACCGTAGGAGGTGCAGATCAGAGAAACCAGCAGGATTTCACGGGTTGGATCTGGTTGGCCCATGAAATAGGCCACGTCCTTGGGATGGAGCACCAGTACAACGACTTCACCAAACCCTCGCCAATCTGGGATCTAATGGACAATGTTTACACCGACTCCGGTCCCGGCCTGTTTGCCTGGCACCGCTATCAAATGGGATGGCTAGACCAAGACAGGCTTGCCTGCTACTCACTTGACCAAGCACGCCAGGGGGTCATTCGACTACCGCTAACCGAGCTAGACGGGCAAGATTCAGCACTGAAGTCCGTGATGATCAGGCTCTCACCAACCAAAGTCCTAGTGATTGAGGCCAGGGTAGGCAGCAAGCTAGACAAGCTTCCAGTAAATCTCGAAGGGCTGCTGGCCTACACGGTCGACACCTCGCTGTCCTACCAGACCAGCCCCATCAAGCTGCTTGCGGGTTCAAATGCAAGGTTCCTGAGAGACAAACCGGTTGGCACCATTGGGCTCAAAGAGTCGCTCACCGGTGAGGGTTTCAAGATCAGTTATCTAGGGTTCGACAAGTCAGGACATTGGGTTGAGGTCATAGCTCAATAAATTCGGCAGAATAATGCCACTTTTAACTTGCACTCGACCTTGGCAATGTGGCAGACTTGCGGGGTTCATGAGTATTCATGCCTTTTTGGTGTGAACCACTGTTAGCAATGTGCACAGGAAACTGGGCCGGCTGCAGCTAATGACCAATAACTTATCTGAGAACTTTTCTCTGGTAGTCGCGAGTTCATTTCTTGCGACACGCCCGAGTCAAGGTATCGGAACGGGCCCTAGAAATAGGGCGTTGACAGAAGAACAGTGCATCAGCATCACGGCAGTCAATAAGGTTCGCAATTCTGCGAATTGAGTTGGCTCCAAAAACTGTGTG
>NZ_CBCHRQ010000013.1:0-26470 GCF_965064355.1 Aquiluna sp. | reverse complement strand
AATGCTTTTGGCCAAGTTTTCTGGCGTGTGAAATTTCCCCCAGTCTCTTTCGGCAACGAATTGCCTGAGACTTTCAATAGTTTCTTTACTTACCACGCCTAAAGGCTATCCCTAGTTGGATGAAAATCTCTTGCAGCCCATTACTCGGTTCCAGCCATGGAAGCGTGTTTCAAGCTACTCAGCGCAGTGAACCGTTTGCTCTCCAAAACCAACAAACAATGCATCCAAGGTTTGCACCATGGCATCGCCATCGCTGTCTGCGATGTTTTGGTTTAGGTAGCTTGCAAGGGCACTCATGCTCGCGGCCCACTGGGCCTTTTCGCCTTCAGATCCCTCAGATGCTGCAGTTAGATCCTCGGCAGCTTTAGTGAAAACCACGCTTGCAGACTCCGGGGTGGCCTCTGGGTCATCGAAGGTGAACATCATGGAGTCAATTGCTCCACCAATAAGGTCACAGCTCTCTGCATCGGTCATTGATGGACCAGTAGCACAACCGGTTAGAAGTGCAAGAGATGAGAGCGCTGCGATGTATTTGATGTTCATGGCGACCTTTATTAGATACCGGTAATGCTACTCAAGTGAAGGTTTTGTGACTAGCCAAAAAGTTCAGGCAGGGTGTTGGCACAAACCCCGCAAGTTCTTCAAACTCTTTCGACGAGTTTTCCTGGCCAACATCACGAGTAAATAACAAATGCATTTTTATCTAGTCAAACGTTTGATTGATGTGATTTATTTAGCCTCAAGTTAAACGTTTGACTAAAACTAGGGGTGATTTATTTGAAGACAGCGAAGCTTGCGGATGTTGCTAAAGCAGCCGGGGTATCGACATCTTTGGTGTCTCTAGTGCTCTCCGGCAAAGGAGCCAACCGCTGCTCTGAGGAGACTGAGGCTCGAATCAAGGCTGCTGCCCTAGAGCTTGGCTATCGTGCAAATCGTTTGGCTAGAAGCTTGAAGGAGCAGCAGACCAGGACCATTGGCCTACTGAGCTTTGAGGTTGCAACCTCCCCTTACGCGGGCGAACTGCTGCTGGCAGCGCAGCGCTCGGCAAGAAGCCACGATTATGATCTGTTTTTTGTTGAGGTGGAGAATAACGCTAAGTCAATTGGTGAGGCTTTAGAGCTAATGGCAGAGCACCAGGTTGTTGGCGTTCTTATTGCAGCGTTCTTCCACCACGAAATTGAATTGCCTGAGCGCCTGCCCTCAAATTTGGTCTTTGCAAACTGCTTTGGCTCCAGAGGCGACTACCCAACTTACGTGCCAGCAGAGACTGCCTCATTTATGCAGTCACTAAAGATGCTTGGCATTTCCGGCCACCAAAATGTCGCAGTCATTATGGAGGAGCTTCCATGGCCAGCAGCAGTTGCGAGGACTGAAACCTTTAAGCAAGCGGCCCAGCAGTTTGAGTGGGTGGACTCAGCCAGGCGCATGCACTTCTACGCGGATGTGAACTCAAATCAAGGCTACGAAGCTGCGATGAAGATAATGCTTGAGGACCCAAGCGTCACAGCTATTGCTTGCTACAACGACCGCGTTGCCATGGGTGTCTACCAGGCGCTCAATGAACTCAGAATTTCTATCCCAAGCCAGGTATCAGTTGTCGCCTTTGATGACCTGGAATTGATTTCCGGTGGTTTACGCCCCGGATTAACAACGGTTCGACTACCTCATTACCAAATGGGCAGAGAAGCCGTGGAACGCCTTATTCGGATCTGTGAGGAACGGGATGAGGAAACTCAAAAACTAGTCGAAATTCGAGGTGAGTTGGTGGTCAGGGATTCCGTTTCGGTTCCAAGGCCAGCAACCGAATCGCCATTCGAGGCTTCGTTTTCGGCTCCACTCCAAGAAAAAGAGGAAAAATGATCAAGCTAACGAGAGCGTTGCTTGCTGCCTCGGCCGCAAGCACAATCGTGCTGTCAGGTTGTGCTGCAACCGACAGTGCGAGCAATTCCGAGGAAGGTGCCGCGACTGGTGAAACCACAACTATTTCGATGTGGTCACACGCCGCTGGTAACGACCAGGAGATCGCGACTGTAAAAGAAGCAATCACCGACTTCAACGCGAGCCAGACTGCATACGAAGTAGTACTTGAGGAGTTCCCGCAAGAGTCTTACAACGACTCGATCGCGGCTGCCGCTGCTTCTAACACCCTGCCTTGTGTTGTTGACGTTGACGGTCCAATCATGCCCAACTGGGCATGGGCCGGTTACCTACAGCCACTCACCATTGACTCAGCACTAGAAGAGTCACTGCTTGCCGGTGCTAAGGGTTACTACAACGACCAGTTGTACTCCGCAGGTGCATGGGATGCCGCTTTGGGCATGCTAGCCCGCAAGTCCACCCTTGAGGCTGTTGGTGCAAGAATCCCAACCGTTGCAGAGCCATGGACCCAGGCAGAATTCGATGCACTACTTGCAGCGATTGACGCTACCGGTGACTACGACTACGCAATGGACTGGGGTAACGGCTGGACCGGCGAGTGGTTCCCATACGCCTACAGCCCAATCATGCAGAGCTTCGGTGGCGACCTAATCGACCGCTCAAGCTTCGAGACTGCAGATGGCGTAATCAACTCTGACGCTTCTGTTGCTTTCGGTGAGTGGTTCGGTTCAACCTTCGCAAAGGGCTACGCAAACCCAGCTCAGACTGGTGACCGTACCGAGTTCATCGCTGGCACCATCGCGCTTCAGTACAACGGTAACTGGGCTGTGAAGGATGCTTACGAGGCACTAGGCGATGACCTACTGATCTTGCCACCACCTAACTTCGGACAGGGTCCAAAGATCGGTGCAGCTTCATGGCAGTTCGGTATTTCTTCTTCTTGTGAGAGCCCAGAGGGTGCATCTGCATTCATCGAGTTCATCTTGCAGGACAAGTACATCGTTGCCTTTGCTAACCGCATTGGTTTGATCCCTGCAACCGCAACTGCGGCTGAGCAGGTTCCAAACTACGCACCTGGTGGCCCATTCGCTGTGTTTGTTGAGTTCTCAAACAGCTACGGTGTATTGCGTCCTCCAACACCTGCGTACCTCAGCGTCTCGACCATTTACGAGAAGGCTGTAGCCGACATCATCAACGGTGCAAACGCCAAGCAAGCCTTGGATGCAGCAGCCGATGAAATTGATGCCAACCTAGCGGACAACGATTTCTACCGCTAAATCGATTGATTAATGACCTGTGGTGGCGGTCGCCACCGCCACCACAGGTTTCCCAAAAGGAAAATGAATGACCACCCTAACTAGAGCGCGAAAGCGGCTATTCAGTAACAGCTTAAACGCTAAGTCGGCACGAGCCGGACTGTTGTTTGTTATGCCAGCCCTAGCACTCATGACCATGTTCTTGGTTGCTCCGGTGGTGCTCGCCTTTTCTCTAGGTTTTACGAATGCCAAGTTTGCAAGTCCCAACGAACCTGAGTTTGTTGGTGTTGAAAACTTCACTGAACTTCTGTCTCTAGGACAGGTAACTGTCGATGCGGATCCAAGCGACCCAAACTCGGCCTATGACAATTTGCGCGATCTAACTAAACCTGCTGCAGACACTCCCTACTCAGGAATGCAGATTTTGGCTGAAGACATTAGCGAGGACGGCACCAAGGTCGACTTCACCCTCGCAGGTGATGCACTGTTCTGGAAAGCTCTCGGCAACACATTGCTCTTCGCCCTGGTTATTGCCCCACTTCAAGGTGGTTTGGCTTTAGCGCTAGCGCTACTTATTAATTCCCGAATCAAAGGCAAGGTGTTCTTCCGCACCGTTTATTTCATGCCGGTCGTGACCTCCATGGTGGTGGTTTCGATCCTTTGGATTTTCTTCTACCAAAAAGATGGCCTGGCAAACGTGCTGTTAGCCCAGGTGATACCCGGTTATGAACCTGTCGCATTCTTAACCGATCCGAACTTAGCTCTGCCGGCAATCATCTTTATGTCGGCCTGGCAGGGCGTTGGCTTCCACATGATTGTTTGGCTAGCCGGATTGCAAACTATTCCCGGTGAGCTTTATGAGGCGGCAACCGTCGATGGGGCAAACAAATGGCAGCAGTTTAGGGCTGTCACGTGGCCGGGTCTTCGCAGCACTTTTGTATTTGTCTTGATCGTCATTTCAATCGCAGCCATGGGGCTATTCACGCAGGTGAACGTAATGACTCAGGGTGGTCCGCTGGATTCGACCACGACCATTGTTTTCCATCTTTTCCGAGAAGGATTCCGCAAGAACGAGATTGGCTACTCATCGGCCATCGCGATTGTTTTCTTTATTTTGGTGGTGCTGATTTCCATCATCCAGCGCAGACTAACCAGAGAGCGAGACTAGCTTGAAAACCAAACTCTCTTTAGGACTTGTATTTCAGTATGTCCTAGCAATTTTCTTCATGCTGCTGTTCTGCTTGCCACTGTTGTTCATGATCTCTTCGAGCCTGAAAGACCCGCAGACAATCTTCGCGGACGTGAAGTCCTGGAAGGCGTTCTTCCCGGTTGGAGATGTGAACTTTGATCAGTACCTCGGAGTTTTTGAACGCCTTCCGATGGGACAGTTCGTTTTCAACTCACTCTTTGTCTCTGGAGTTGTGGTGATTTTGGGACTGTTTGTGAACTCATTGGCGGGTTTCGCGATTGCGCGCTTGAAGTTCAAGGGGCAGAACACCTTGCTGGTGTTTCTAATCGCGACCCTGGTGGTGCCGTTTGAGACCATCGCGATGCCACTTTTGGTATTGGTGAATTCGCTACCTCGCCTGGATTGGGAGAACGGAACACTCGAGATCACAATCGGGTGGTTGAACACCTACTTGGTTCAGATCATGCCATTTATTGCCGGTGGGTTCTCGATTTTCCTATTCGTGCAGTACTTCAAGACCATTCCAAAAGAGCTTGATGAGGCAGCGATTATTGATGGCGCAAGCTACTTCTCCATTTACTGGAGAATCATCGTTCCGCTGGCAGGCCCTGCATTCGCAACCAGCGCCATCTTGAGCTTCCTATCTATCTGGAATGCATATCTATGGCCCGTGATGGTGGTTCAAACCGAATCACTCAGGCCAGTCCAGGTTGGGTTGGATTACTTCTGGGCTTCCACCAGTGAAGAGGGAACCCAGTGGGGCGAAATCATGGCGTATTCAACCATGATCACTCTGCCGATTCTGATTATTTTTGTCATCTTCCAGAGGGCGTTCGTTGCGTCCGTGGCTTCATCCGGAGTGAAAGGTTAGTAGTTGATCAAGTTAGCTGAATCGTGGGTTTGGGACAGCTGGTATGTCTTCGACGGAGAGAAGCACCACGCTTTTTACCTTCGAGCATCTAGGGCCTTAGGAGATGTGCATCGTCGTCACCGTTACCCATATGTTGGTCACGCGGTTTCCACAAACCTCAAGGATTGGACCGTAGTCCAAGATGCAATTGCCATCAGCGAATCTCCTGCTTGGGACTCCTGGACCACTTGGACCGGAAGCGTAATCAAGGGAGACGACGGTTTGTGGTGGATGTTCTACACCGGCACATCGCGCCAGGATTCCGGCGATGTGCAACGTGTTGGTGCGGCGACCTCCACGGATCTAATGACCTGGACCAAGGTCGATAACAACCCGCTCACCGAGGCCGATCCAAAGTGGTACGAGATGCTGGATTATCAGAAGTGGCACGATCAGGCTTGGCGTGACCCATGGGTTTTCAAGCAGGACGACCAGTGGCACATGATCACCACCGCTAGAGGCATAACCGGAGACAAGTACGGCCGCGGTGTCGCCGGTCACTCTGTCTCAAAGGACCTCAAGACTTGGGAGGTAAAGCCACCTTTGACTTCAACCGAGAGTGGTTTTGGTCAAATGGAAGTTATTCAAATTTCTGAGATTGACGGCATTCCAACCATGCTCTGGTGCAGCGGACCTAACGAGTTGACGCCAGAGATGAGGGCGAAGTTCCCACACGGCGGAATGTTCTCAACCGTTGGCCCATCCATGCTCGGACCTTTTGATCCAAACCAAGCAGTTTGGTTCCCTCACGAGACTCTCTATGCAGCCCGCGCAGTTCAGCATGAGGGTGAGTGGTACCTACTCGGATTCATCCACGGACCGGACGATGATTTCGGCGGCTATATCAGTGACCCAATTCCAGTGGTCAACAACGGCAAAGGTTTGGTTCCAAAAGGGAGCCACTAAATAGATTCCCTGCGGGACGACGACCTCGTAGGGGAGCTCGAATAAGCACTGTTTAAATCCTTTCTAAACAGTGCTTATTCTTTTGTCATTAGGACCCAGCTGTTTAGCCAAATAGTTCAGGCAGGGTGTTAGCCCAACCCTTACGAACTTCGTTTAGCTCGAAGGTTGCTAGGTCCTTGATTTCGATTGAGCCAGAAGCCTTGTCGGTAACACCAATTCTTAGAACCGGTACTCCTCTTGCTTCGCAAAGTGACTGGAACTTGACGTCATCTTCTCTACCAACGCTCACAATCACTCGAGCCTGAGACTCCGAGAACAGAGCTGCGGTGAGGTCAAGCTCATCACGTTCCAGAACCTCATCGAGCCAGATTCTGGCACCAACATTGAATCTCAAGGCGGCCTCAACAACTGCGATTGCGATGCCGCCCTCTGAGATGTCGTGAGCAGCTTCGATCATGCCCTGGATAGCTGCACCGTGAATCAGGTCGGCAAGTTTCTTTTCCCTTGCAAGATCAACAACCGGTGGCTTACCGCCGAGGTGATTGTGGATGGTTTCTGCCCAAGCAGAGCCATCTAGCTCATCTGAGGTTGTGCCAAGCAGGTAGATGTTGTTGCCATCGTCTTGCCAGCCCGAAGGGATACGTCTTGCAACGTTGTCGATTACACCTAAGACACCAACCACTGGGGTTGGGTAGATTGCTACGTCACCGGTTTGGTTATAGAACGATACGTTTCCACCGGTGACTGGAATGCCTAGCTCCAGGCAGGCATCCGCAAGACCTGCGGTTGCCTCTTTAAACTGCCACATAACCTCTGGGTTCTCTGGGCTTCCAAAGTTCAAGCAGTTGGTAACCGCCTTTGGCTTTGCTCCAGTAACAGCGACATTTCTGTATGCCTCGGCAAGAGCTAGCTTTGTTCCCAGGTAGGGGTCAAGCTGGCAGTACTTGCCATTGGCATCGGTTGCCAAGGTGATGCCCAAACCGGTTTCTTCGCTAACGCGAACCATGCCGGCATCGTCTGGCATCGAAAGTGCAGTGTTACCCATGACATAGCGGTCATACTGCGCAGTGATCCAAGACTTGTCTGCCTGGTTAGGGCTAGTCACGATTGCCAGAATCTGTTTGGCAAGTTCTGCCGGGGCAGTTGCTCTTGGAAGTGTCTTTGAGCTGTTGGCGTTTAGCGCGTCCTGATACTTCGGGTATTCGACTGGACGGTTATAGACAGGTCCATCGTGAGCCACGGTTCTTGGTGGCACGTTGACGATCTCTTGCTCGCCCCAGTTGATGTATAGACGGTCTTCGTCGATTACCTCGCCGAGTACTGAGTATTCAACTTCCCACTTCTGCACAATTGCTTCGAAGGCTTTTAGGTCCTTGGTTGGAACAATCGCCATCATGCGCTCTTGAGACTCGCTCATCAGAATCTCTTCTGGGGTTAGCGAGTCATCTCTAAGTAGCACGTTCTGAAGCTGCACTCTCATGCCCTTGCCTCCGTTGGAGGCAAGCTCTGAGGTGGCACAGGAAATACCTGCTCCACCTAGGTCTTGAATACCTGCAACTACACCGGCATAGAAGAGTTCTAGGCAGCACTCGATAAGGACCTTCTCGGCAAATGGGTCACCAACCTGCACTGCTGGTCGCTTGGTTGGGCCGGTTGAGTCAAAGGTTTCTGAGGCTAGGACGCTAACGCCACCAATGCCATCGCCACCGGTCCTAGCGCCAAACAGGATTACAAGATCGCCTGGGTTTGATGCTTTGGCAAGCTTTAGGTCTTCGTGCTTCATCACGCCAACTGCTAGGGCGTTGACCAGTGGGTTGCCCTGGTAGACCTTGTCAAAGACAGTCTCGCCACCGATGTTTGGAAGACCTAGGCAGTTGCCATAGAAAGAGATGCCTGCGGTGACGCCGTGAACCACGCGAGCGGTGTCTGGGTCAGTAGGTGCACCAAAACGTAGCTGGTCCATAACCGCAATTGGTCTTGCACCCATGGTCAAGATGTCGCGCACAATGCCACCGACACCGGTTGCTGCACCCTGGAAAGGCTCGATATAGCTTGGGTGGTTGTGGCTTTCCACCTTGAAGGTAACTGCCAGGCCTTCGCCGATATCAACCACACCTGCGTTTTCACCCATGCCGACCATTAGGTCTTTTTTCATCTCTGGGGTGACCTTCTCGCCAAACTGGCGAAGGTAGATCTTGGATGATTTGTAGCTGCAGTGCTCAGACCACATAACCGAATACATTGCTAGCTCAGAAGAGGTTGGACGACGACCAAGGATGGTTTTGATTTCTTGGTATTCGTCTTGCTTGAGGCCTAGTTCTTTCCAGGGCTGCTCTTTATCGTTTGCTGTTGCGTCCGAGACGGTGTCGACGTTGGTTGGTCTTTTGCTCATTAGCTATTCACCAACGCC
Source organism: Aquiluna sp. (assembly GCF_965064355.1). Lineage (NCBI taxonomy): Bacteria > Bacillati > Actinomycetota > Actinomycetes > Micrococcales > Microbacteriaceae > Aquiluna > Aquiluna sp. The sequence continues at coordinate 17,921 of NZ_CBCHRQ010000013.1, read as the reverse complement.
TTCAAAACCGACTGGAAGAACTTCAAGCCATCGACGCCGGATCTGGTTGCGATAGGGGTGTCTGGGCCAAAGCCGGCTTCGGTGGCGTGCTCTGGGTGAGGCATAAGGCCAACTACGTTGCCACGCTCATTGGTAAGGCCTGCAATGTCATTCATTGAGCCGTTTGGGTTTACGTCTAGGTAGCGAAAGACCACACGGTTTTCGGCTTCCAGCATCTTTAGAGTCTCTGCACTTGCGATGTAGCCACCCTCACCGTTCTTTAGCGGAATGGTGATTTCTTCATCCTGCTCAAACAGCTTGGTCCAGGCGGTGTTGGTGTTCTCGACCCTTAGCTTTTGGTCTCGGCAAATAAAGTGCTGGTGTTCGTTTCGAATCAAACCACCAGGTAACAGGTGAGCTTCAACCAGTACCTGGAAACCGTTGCAGATTCCTAGGACCGGTAGTCCCTGGGCAGCAAGTCTTACTACCTCTTGGGTGGCAGGAGCCTGGGCGGCAATTGCGCCACAGCGTAGGTAGTCACCGTAGGAAAAGCCACCAGGTAGCACAACTGCGTCTACCTTCTTGATGTCGCTGTCTGCGTGCCAAAGAGGAACTGGGGTTCCGCCGGCTAGTCGAATAGCGCGCTGTGCATCCCGGTCATCTAGAGTTCCCGGGTAGGTGATTACGCCGATCTTCATTAGTCCTCTTTGGTGATATAAACGACGTCCTCAATGACGTCGTTGGAGAGGAAAGAGCCTGCAAGGCTATTCGCGTTGTCTAGGTCTGCTTGGGTAATTGAGCGATCGAAGTGCAGCTCGATGCGCTTACCGATTCTTACGTTCTGGATGTCGCTGTGCCCTGCGCGCTTTAGAGCGTTCGCTACTGCCTTGCCTGGTGGGTCTAGAAGATCTTGCTTTGGCATGATCTCGACGATGATTTTTGGCACTTTTCCCCTTCGGTTTGCTGGAGGTCCAGTTTCGGGATGGATATTTGGCTCGCGACACTGCGGAATACCAATAGTTTACTGGGCTGAGTTGACCTTCTGCACAGCCACTCTGGGAGCTTAGTTATCGACAAATCTGAGAATTCAAATGTTGCTCAATTTTGGACTTGGCAGCTTTGAAGTTCAAACTAAATCTAGTCAAAATGACTAGTAAGTAATACCATTTGAGAATGGCAGGAACAATGAGCGTTACCGAGGCAAAGGCAGTCCTCTCTGAATTGGTTGAGGATGCAATCCGGGGCGAAGAGACCATAATCACTAAATACGGTAAGCCGGTGGCAAAGATCGTGCCCATTGAGAAACCCAAAATCATCTTCGGCCTCCTCGAGGGCAAGCTTGAGGGTTGGGATGACGTCGATTTTGATGACAACTCCCACATGGATGAGGCTTGGGCCAACTGGCGTAAAAAGCTTGAGGGGCTTGGCGAGTGAGGCTTCTTCTTGATACCAACGTTTTGACCTGGATACACCAAAAGCCCAATCGCATTGGCAAGGCAACTAAGGCAAAACTTTCTTCCGCTCACACCATTTACTTTTCACCGCTGAGTGTCTTTGAGTGGTCTCAGAAGGATGACGATTTGCAGGTCAACACCAAGAAATTGGTTGAGGCAACTAGGTCGCTGGACTTTTTAGAACTTCCTCTGACCGTTCAGGCAGTTATGGAAGCTAATCGGTTTGGCTCGCTTCGACAAAGCGACCCAATGGACTTGCTTCTACTTTCTCAGGCAGCATCCGAACGGATGGAGTTTCTAACCTCGGATATGAGGATTTTGAGTTTGGGGTTTGATTTTGTTTCGGACTCAACGCTTTAGCGTGAATCCCTGCTGAGGTAACCGGCTACTGTTTCCAGCACCACTAAAGCCAGCTCCAGTTACCGGTGAGTTGATTGCAATCCTGCGCGAGAAAGCTCTAGGCTTCGGCCCTGACCGTGATCTGAGTATTGAGCTTGAGGCTGCTAACCAGCTTTTGATGCCTAACTAACATGCTTCAAAAAGTTTGATTTATCCACAGATTTGTTCTTTCTTAAGTGGTATCAAGTTGATACCATTATGTTATGGCTATGACTATTAGATTGAATGCAGACGATGAACTCGTGCTTGAGCGCCTCGCTACCCAGCTAGGGCTCTCGAAGCAAAAAGCGCTGATTGAAGCCATGCGAATGGTGGAGAACCAGTCCCAAAAACAACGCCGCCTCGATGATGCACTGAAGTTTGTGTTGACTCACGACAAAGCCCTCATGGAGCGTTTGGCTGACGCATGACCACTTACCTCGAACTTGGGGATGCGCTCTATGTGATCAAGGCTTTGGGCTTCTATGTGAAGGATGTTGGGTTGCTCGACTCGGCACTTGCTAGACCGCAAACCTCAGTCTTCGGTGAGGATGCCTATCCAACCTTGGAACTCAAGGCAGCAGCCCTAGCTCACTCGGTTGCCAAGAACCATGCGCTAATTGATGGCAATAAACGAACCACATGGACGCTCATGGTTTCATTTCTGTTTCAGAACGGCTTCAAACACAACTTCACTGAGGCTGAGGGCTTTGCCTTTGTAATCGGAATCGCCACAGACGAGCTTTCTCTAGAGCAAGCAGCCGAGCAGATCAGGATTCACCTGGTTCCGCTTGATTAGTTCTTAGCGAAGCTCTCGATAGGTGGGCAGGTGCAGGTTAGGTTCCTGTCACCAAATGCCCCATCAATTCTTCTAACCGGAGGCCAGTACTTACTCTTGCGCTGTGAGTCGGTAGGGAAGACAGCCAACTCTCGCGAGTACGGGTGGTTCCACTCCGAAACCAAGTGGTTGGCGGTATGTGGTGCATTCACAAGCGGGTTGTCATCGTGTGGCCACACGCCATCCTGAACCTGTTGAGCTTCATCGCGAATTGCAAGCATGGCTGCGATAAAGCGATCCAGCTCTTCCTTTGGCTCAGACTCAGTCGGCTCAATCATGAGGGTGCCCGCTACCGGGAAACTCATCGTTGGAGCATGGAAGCCGTAGTCAATCAAACGCTTTGCGATGTCATCGTTTCCGATGCCGGCGTCTTTCTGAAGCGGACGGATGTCGATGATTGCCTCATGGGCAACTAGTCCATGCTTACCGGTGTATAGCAGTGGGAAAGCCTTAGAGAGTTTCTTGGCTACATAGTTAGCGCTCAGCACCGCAACTGCAGTAGCGGAGCGCAGACCATCGTTACCCATCATCTGGATGTATGCCCAGGAGATTGGCAGGATGCTAGGTGAACCAAATGGTGCTGCCGATACCGGGCCATAGCCGGTTAGTGGGACCTGGGCCATTGAGTGACCTGGGAGGAATGCACTTAGGTGTGAGCGCGCAACCACTGGACCAACACCTGGGCCACCACCACCGTGAGGGATGCAGAAGGTCTTGTGTAGGTTCAGGTGCGACACATCGCCACCAAACTCACCGAACTTTGCAAAGCCAACCACTGCGTTGGTGTTAGCGCCGTCGATGTAGACCTGACCGCCGGAAGCGTGAACTAGGTCGCAGATCTCAACCACTGCTTCTTCGTAAACACCGTGGGTGGACGGGTAGGTGATCATCAGCGCAGAGAGCTTGTCACCTGATGCTTCGATCTTGGCCTTGAGGTCGTCAACGTCTACGTTTCCGTTTTCGTCACACTCAACTACCACTACCTCCATGCCGGCGAGCACAGCGCTCGCGGCATTGGTGCCGTGGGCAGAAGATGGGATCAAACAAACAGTGCGCTGGAAGTCAGAGCGAGAGCGGTGATATCCGCGGATCGCTAGCAGACCGGCAAGTTCTCCCTGGCTTCCGGCATTTGGCTGCAGAGAGACTGCTTCGTAGCCGGTGATGTCGCTCAGCCAGCTGGTCAGCTCAGCAATTAGCTCCATGTAACCGTGAGTGTCTTCGGCAGGAGCAAATGGGTGCAGGTTGGCAAATTCTGGCCAGGTGACCGCTTCCATTTCGGTTACGGAGTTGAGCTTCATGGTGCAGGAGCCCAGTGGGATCATGCCACGATCAAGTGCGTAGTCAAAGTCGGAAAGCTTCTTGAGGTAGCGAAGCATTGCGGTTTCTGAGTGATACGAGTTGAAGACTGGGTGCTGCAGGTATTCACTCTGGCGGTGATTGCGCAGCTTGTCGGAGGAGTCTGCCTGTTTCGGAGCTCTTGCCCCAAAGGCGGCGGCTAGGTCAGCTAAGTGATTCCAGCTGGTGCTCTCGTCAACCGAGATGCCCAAGGTTGAGTCATCAACCAGCAGCAGGGTTAGATCCTTTGCCCTTGCGGCCTGGAAGATCTTGTTTGCATCGACATTTTGAATTCGGATGGTGTCAAAGAAGTTCTTGTGCTGAACCTCAAAGCCCGACTCCTCCAGAACCTTCGCTAGCGCGGTTGCCTTGGAGTGAATCTCAAGGGCAATCGCCTTTAGGTTTTTTGGACCGTGGTAGACGGCATACATTCCAGCGATTACGGCAAGTAGAACCTGTGCGGTGCAAATGTTGCTGGTGGCCTTCTCGCGGCGAATGTGCTGCTCGCGAGTCTGCAAAGTTAGGCGGTAGGCAGGTGCGCCTTCGGCGTCAACAGAGACACCAACCAGTCGACCCGGCATGGTGCGCTCAAGCTTGTCGCGCACCGCTAGGTAACCGGCGTGAGGTCCACCGAATCCCATTGGGACACCAAATCGCTGGGTGGTGCCACAAACCACATCGGCACCCTTTTCTCCGGGAGGAGTTAGCAGGGTTAGTGCCATTAGGTCTGCGGTTGCAATTGCCAATCCACCAAATTCGTGAACCTTGGTAAATAGGTTTTCAAAATCAATGATTCGTCCCGAAGCTCCCGGGTACTGGACCACAGCTCCGAAGCACTCTTGGTCGAGTTCTTGTGGGTTGGCTGCATCGAAGTAGCGAATCACAATTCCCATTGGGTCAGCTCGGTGCTCGAGGAGCTGCTTGGTTTGTGGGTAGAGATCGGAATCTGCAAAGAAGATATTGGACTCTGAGTCTGCGCTTCTTCTGGCGATCATCATGGCTTCAACCACGGCGGTTGACTCATCCAACATTGAAGCATTGGCGGTCTTCATGCCCGTGAGGTCGGTGACCACGGTCTGGAAGTTGATCAGGGCTTCGAGTCTGCCCTGGCTAATCTCAGGCTGGTATGGGGTGTATGCGGTGTACCAGCTTGGGTTTTCTAAAACATTGCGCTTGATAACGCCCGGGGTTCTGGTGCCGTAGTAGCCAAGGCCAATAAAAGTCTGCGTGATGCGGTTCTTGCCGGCGATCTCGTGCAATCTGGCAAGGGCATCATCTTCGCTAATTGGTGCAGGCAGTGTGCTTCCGCCGCGATATTGAATCGCCTCCGGAAGGGCTTTTTCCATTAGGTCCGAAAGTGAGGTTGCGCCGACAAAGTCCAGCATTTCTTTTTGGGCTTGAAGATCAGGTCCGATGTGGCGGAACTGGAAATCGTGATGCATTTCTAGCAACTATTTCTCCCCGGTGAGCTGCCCGTACTCGGCAGCGGTTAGTAGCTCTGGCAATTGGGTGTATTTGATCTTGATAAGCCAACCAGCGCCGTATGGGTCCTGGTTGATGGCCTCTGGTGAATTTCCTAGGCCGGAGTTGGCCTCAATGACCTCACCGTCCATTGGTGCGTAGAGTTCGCCAACCGACTTGGTGGATTCAATCTCGCCACAAATCTTCATGTACGTGGTTGAGCTACCTGGCTTTGGTAGATCGACGTAAACAATTTCACCAAGCGCATCGGCCGCGTACTGGGTGATGCCTACGGTTGCGACATCGCCTTCTACAAGCACCCACTCGTGCTCTTTGGTGTACTTCAGGTTCTCTGGATTTGCCATTTTTATCTCTCTGCCTTGTAGAACGGTAGCTTGACGATTTCATAGGGGACTCGGGTGCCGCGAACATCGGCCTCGAGCTTGCTGCCGGGGGTTAGATCTAAATCTGCTCTCAGGTAGGCCATCGCGATTGGGTAGCCCAGGGTGGGGGAAAGAACTCCAGAGGTGATCTTGCCAATTGAAGTAACGCCACCTGGTTGGAAGATTTCGTAGTCAGCTCGAGCCGCTCGTTTACCTTCACCTTTGAGCCCAAACAGTTTGACCTCTAGCTTTTGATTAGAAACCTTCAAAAGCTCGGTCTTGGAGTTGAATTCGCCCTTGTCAAAAACCACGATTCTGCCCAGGTTCGCTTCGAAGGGAGTCAGGGTTCTATCGAGCTCGTGGCCATAGAGCGGCATGCCTGCTTCAAGGCGCAAGGTGTCGCGAGCGGCGAGGCCGCAGGGCAATAAGTCTTCGCCACCGGTAGCCAAAAGCTTGCGCCAAATCGAGGCCGCTTCTAGAACCGGGATAAAGATTTCGAAACCGTCTTCGCCGGTGTAGCCGGTGCGTGCCAAAAGCACCGGAACACCATCAAGGTTTGCTTTGGCGATCGAGTAATACTTCAAATCGCTTAGTTCAGTATCGACAAGCTTGCCCAAGATGTCTTTTGCCCTAGGTCCCTGGATTGCAACCAGCGCCCAGTCTTCGGTCTCGTCAAATATGTCGATCTTGAAGCCGTAGTCAGCCATATCCTGCATCGCTACCAAAACCGCGTGGCGGTTTGATGCGTTGGCAACAACCAGGTAATCCTCGGTGTCCATCTTGTAGACGATGAGGTCATCGATGATGCCGCCGTCTTTCGCGCAAATCATCGTGTACTTGGCTTGGCCGTTCGAAAGCTTGGAAATATCCGACACCAAAATGCTGTCTAGGAACCTGGTTGCCTCAGGGCCAACAACGCGAAGTTCACCCATGTGAGAGATGTCAAAAAGACCCGCGCTTTTGCGCACTGCGTGGTGCTCATCGAGGTCTGAGCCATAGCGAACCGGCATGTTCCAGCCACCGAAATCGGTAAAGGTTGCACCCAGGGAAACATGCTCATCATTAAGCGGTGTTATTAGCACTGACCAAGTCTATTGCCAACTACAGAGCGGTCAGCCTCTGACGCAAGTGTTGGTACCTAGATGCGGTAATTGAGACTATTTCGTTAGGTAATTCAGGGGGTTCGCCGACCTGATTCCAATTTGCCGACAGCCAGTTTCTGACAATCTGCTTGTCAAAACTTTGGTCACGAATTCCCTGTGCCCAAACCTCCTTGTCCCAGTACCTAGATGAGTCTGGAGTGAGCACCTCGTCACCGAGCGTGAGCTGGTTGGTTCTTGGGTCATTACCAAATTCAAACTTGGTGTCGGCGAGAATCAGCCCGGCCTTTTCACAAAGTTGAGAGGCTGCAATGAAGATGCGAATTGACTCATCGCGCAGACGCTCGGCAATCTCCTTGCCGACTAGCTCAACGCTTTGGGCAAAGGTGATGTTCTCATCGTGATCACCCTGTTCTGCTTTGAACGCGGGGGTGTAGATCGGGTGCGGTAGTCGATCTCCGAATTCAAGACCCTCCGGCAACTCGATGCCGCAGACACTGCCGGTTTGCTGGTATTCCCTCCAACCGGAGCCGGAAAGATAGCCACGAACCACGCACTCGATTGGATACATGTTTAACTTCTTGGCGATCATGGCTCGACCGGTGAGTTCTTCCGGGACCGCAAGGTCGCTGGAACGGTGATTACTAATCTCGAGGCGGTCAAACCACCAGTTGGTCATCGCGGTGAGGTTTTCACCCTTGCCTGGGATCTCAGGGGAGAGCACATGGTCAAAGGCACTTACTCGGTCGGAGGCAACAATCAAAACCAGGTGGGAAAAGTTTGGATCTTCGGATACGTAAAGGTCGCGTACCTTGCCGGTGTAGATGTGCTTAAAGCCCTGCACTAGCTGACGACCTTGAGTGCGATGTCATGCCTAAAGTGTCCGCCCTGCAGTTGGATTCTGGACATTCCCTCGTAGGCCAAAGCCCTGGCAACTTGGAAATTGGCACCCGATGCAACCACCGATAGCACGCGCCCGGTTGCACTCGCCTTACAGACCTCTACGCCCTCAATTGACTCAGCACTGTCGATGCCAAAGACCTCGCGGACCGGAGCATTAGTTTCTGGATATCCTTCAGATGCCAAAACCACGGTGACAGCGCAGTCGCTCGAGAAGGTGGCCTCAGCGCCAACATCTAATTTGCCGGTTGCGCTGCGCATCAAAAGATCAGCCAGGTCATTGTTCAAACGCTTGAGCACGACCTGGGTCTCCGGATCGCCAAAGCGAGCATTGAACTCGATCACCTTTACTCCGCGCGAGGTGATTATTAGACCGCAATACAAAAGCCCAACAAACTCTGTGCCGCGACGATAAAGCTCATCGACAGTTGGCTGGGCCACGCGGTGGGTGATCTCTTCGACAAATCCCTCCGGTAGCCAAGGAAGTGGTGAGTAGGCACCCATACCGCCGGTGTTTGGACCTCTGTCATTGTCGAACGCTCGCTTGTAATCCTGCGCGGGGCTTAGCGGCATTACGTGTTTGCCGTCTGAAAGGAAGAAAAGCGAAACCTCTTGGCCATCCAAAAACTCTTCAACTAAAACACCATCGTCGATGAACTTCTTGGCGTGCTCCAAAGCCTCGTCGCGATTTGAGGTGACTATTACGCCCTTGCCTGCGGCCAGGCCATCGGCCTTCACAACATACGGAGCGCCGAGTTGTGCCATAGCGCTCTCGACCTGCGACATGGTTGAGCACTCATAGGCCATGCCGGTAGGAATATCTGCTGCTGCCATGATATCTTTGGCAAACTGCTTGCTGCCCTCAAGTGCTGCCGCTTCTCGCGAAGGCCCAAACACTGCGATGCCCTGTTCGCGAAGTGCATCTGCGACTCCTGCAACCAATGGTGCTTCCGGGCCAATGACAACTAAATCAACCGCTTCTTCAAGGGCGAGCTTTACGACCTGAAGTCGGTCGGTTGCAACGATTTCTGGTTTTACCTCAACCTGGGAGGCGATGCCTTCGTTTCCAGGGGCACAAACAATTTGTTCGCGCTTTGTTCCGGTGCGGAGCAAGGCCTTTACGATGGCATGCTCTCGGGCACCAGAACCAATAACGAGGATCTTCACCTTCGCGAGTTTACCCTGCAAAATACTGGGTCCTTGGACTAACAACCTAGACTTAGCCGGTGGAAAACAAACAGGTAAAGCCAAGGACCGAAGGCTGGACTCAGCGTAAAGACGCCGAGGGTAAGCCGCTGTTGCAATTTGCCGAGGTAAAGCGCGGCAAGCCACCGGTTCACCTAGCTGATCTTTCGATCGCTGATCGCACCGAGCGCATCAAAGAACTGGGTATTCCAGGGTTTAGAGCCAAGCAGATTTCCACCCACTACTTCACGCATTACTCATCAGATCCAGAGACCATGACCGACCTACCTAAGGAAGGTCGCGAGGAGCTGGTAAAGAAGGTATTGCCGCCACTTTTGACCCAGGTCAAAAGACTGCAGACCGACAAGGGTGACACCGTCAAATTCCTCTGGAGGCTCTTCGATGGAGCATTGGTGGAATCGGTTTTGATGCGCTACCCAAACCGCATCACTCTTTGTATTTCCTCTCAGGCCGGCTGCGGCATGAACTGTCCGTTTTGTGCAACCGGTCAGGCAGGGCTAACTAGAAACATGTCAGCCGCTGAGATTGTCGACCAAATCGTGCAGGCAAACAGTGCGATTCGCGCCGGGGAGATCGGCCCAAACCGCCATGAAGATGAGCGCGTGAACAACATCGTGTTTATGGGCATGGGTGAACCGCTCGCCAACTACGCAAAACTTATGGACTCAATCCGCACCATGGTTGAACCACAGCCCAATGGTCTTGGTATGAGCGCAAGACAAATCACTGTTTCAACTGTTGGCTTGGTGCCTGGAATTGTGAAGTTGGCTGAGGAAGATTTGCCATTGACCTTTGCGCTTTCGCTACACGCCCCAGATGATAAACTGCGTGACGAGCTGATTCCGGTGAACTCGAAGTGGAAGGTCGATGAGGCACTCGATGCTGCAAAGGCCTACTACGACAAGACCGGTCGCCGAGTTTCGATTGAGTATGCGCTTATTCACAACATGAACGATCACGACTGGCGAGCACAGCTTTTGGCCGACAAGCTAAATGATCGCGGTAAGGGCTGGGTTCACGTAAACCCGATTCCACTAAACCCAACCCCTGGTTCGGTTTGGACCTCCTCCACCAAAGAGCAGATCAACTCTTTCATCGACATTCTTGATCGCAACGGCATCCCGACCACCTTGCGCGATACCCGCGGCAAGGAGATCGATGGGGCTTGCGGTCAGCTGGCTGCAGCCAACTAGCGCTTTTTGTCTAGACCCCCTAGACTGACAACATGAACGTCTCTGAATTGCAATTTGGGTTAGACACTTTTGGCGATATGTCACTGGATGACCAGGGTCAACCAGTCTCCGCGGGTCAGGTAATCCGTGATGTGGTTGAGCAGGCCAAGCTTGCCGAAGAAGTTGGCCTCAATAGTTTCAATATCGGTGAGCACCACCGCGATGACTATGCGGTTTCAGCACCGGACACCATTTTGGCCGGCATCGCAACTGTGACAAGCAAGATTAAACTCGGCACCGGCGTGACAGTTTTGTCCTCAGACGACCCGGTTCGCGTCTACCAGCGCTTCGCCACTATCGATGCACTCTCTAATGGTCGTGCTGAGATCACGGCGGGACGTGGATCGTTTATTGAGTCCTTCCCGCTCTTTGGGTACGAACTTGCTAACTACGGTGATTTATTCGAAGAGAAGTTAGAGCTACTGGTTGAACTTTTAAAGGAAAAGCCGGTTACCTGGTCGGGCCAGATGCGTGCCGCGCTTGACAACCAAGAGGTGTACCCAAAGACCGAGCGTGGTGCCATTCCACTTCGGGTTGGAGTTGGTGGCTCACCTGATTCGGTGGTGCGTGCAGCTCGCTTAGGAATCCCGATGGCGCTTGCCATCATCGGCGGCGACCCAGCGAGATTTGCTCCCTACTCGAACCTCTACCAAGAACAGCTTGTGAAATTCGGTAACCCTGCCCTTCCAGTATCGATCCACTCGCCTGGCTTTATTGCGGAGAACGACAACGATGCGGTTGAGGCCCAATGGCCACACTACGAAACCGCATTTGGCCGAATTGGCAAAGAGCGCGGTTGGGGCCCAACCACGAAAATGCACTTCATCTCTGAGGTAAACGGCGGATCGCTTTATGTCGGATCTCCCGAGACCGTGGCAAAGAAGATTGCCTATGCGCTGGAGAGCGTTGGAGCTAGCAGGTTTGACCTGAAGTATGCCAATGGTCCAATGCCACACGCGAAACTGATGAAGGCGATTGAGCTTTACGGCACCAAGGTTGTGCCAATGGTTCGGGAGATTTTGGCTTCATAACGACTTGCCAAAATCAAAGCAATTTAGCTAGTTACGAACACTGACTCATAGCCACGTAATACGTAAGTCGGCCTGCGCTTAGGTTCTCTGGCAAGTTTGATCGTGGGGTAAGCATTCATTAGCATCGGCAGCGATGTTGTCATCTCCATGCGTGCCAGCGGTGCTCCGATGCAGAAGTGAATGCCGGCTCCAAAGCCAATATGTGGGTTTGGGTCACGGGTGAGATCCAACTGGTCTGCATTTTCAAAGACGCTTTCATCGCGGTTAGCACTGCCAAGTAGTGCGCCGATCTTTTGACCCTTGCGTATCGCTACCCCTCCGATTTCAGTGTCTTGGGTCGCTGTCCTATCAAAGAGGTGCAGTGGGGCATCAAAGCGCAGGAACTCATCGATTGCAGTTGCGGCATGCTGATCCGAAGCTTGCCGCAATAGCGCCATTTGGTCCTCTTGCCTAAGCGCTGCCACAAAACCATTTCCAAAGCCATTCACGCTAGCTTCGTGACCGGCATTTAGAAGCAATACGCAGGTGGCGATTAGCTCGTGAGCGTTGAGCTTCTCGCCGCCCTCCTCAACTAGGGCAAGCTCGGTAATCAAATCAGTGCCTGGATTCTTCTTGCGCTCCACCATTAGAGCGTGGACATAGTCTGCGAATTCAGCTGAAGCCTGCTTCGCAGCTTGCTCGTCCGCTTCAGACGGTGCCACTTCATACATCTTCACAATTGCTTGGGACCAAGGCCGAAGCAGGTGCTCATCCTCGTCGGGGAAGCCAAGCATGGAAGCAATTACCTTTACCGGAAGTGGTTCTGCAAAATCTGCAATCACATCAAATTCGCCGTTTGCTTCAACTTTTAGCTTGATGTCATCTAAAAGCTGCTGTGTTATGCGCTCGACATCCGGGCGCATGCTTTCGATCCTCTTGGGATTGAACGCTTTCATCACAAGCCCGCGCAATCTCGTGTGTTTTGGTGGTTCAGAATCCAAAATCGAATCGGCGTGCAGCCAGTTGAAGGTGTCCCATTCACTTTGCGGTTCTTTGGGTTCAAAGATTCTTCCGAGTGAGCGATTGCGCAAAACTGCACTGGAGTCCGCGTGGGTGGCGGCTAGAAAAAGCTGCAGACCATCATGCCAAACCGGTTTGCCTACTTTTCTTAGCTCTGCAAGCTGTGGGTATGGATCGGCTACAAAGCCTGGGTCTTGAAAATCAATCATTTGTTTTTCAGTTTGATATCGCTAATTGGCAGGCGGTCAGCCCCAAAGCTATTCACTTTGTGATCGCTTGGGTAGCCAAGGGCAATGCCGCAAAGTAGCTTGTAGCCCTCTGGCACCTCAAACTCTTTTCGAACAGCATCTGCCCAAACCGCGCTCGCACCCTGCGCGCAAGTGCCAAGCCCGTGGGCATGAGCCGAGAGCATTAGGTTCTGCATAAACAAACCGGCATCGGAGACCGAGTATTCACCGAGTCCAGAGTGGGTGAAGATAAAGAACGAGACCGGAGCTCCAAAGAAGTCATAGTTCCTAGCCCACTGAGCTTGGCGGGCTTTTTGATCCTTGCGGTCGATTCCCAGGAGGGCATAAAGCTCAGCACCAACGCGAGCGCTTCTTGGCTGCAGCACCTTTGGGTAAACCCTATTTACCTTGTAGTCGCTGGTTGGCAGGCCGTAGCGGGTGATAAACAGTTTGGCCTTGGCCAACAATCCGCCACCGAGAGCCTTTGAAGCCTGCTCCCACCTAGCCAAAAAGTCCTTGGAGATACGGTCTCTGACTTCTCCCTGCGCGGTTGCAACCAAATACGGCCGAGTGTTAGACCAAGACGGAGCTGTCATCGCGTCCGTTAGGAGGGCATCGATTAGTTCCTGTGGGACTGGCGTAGGTAGGAAATCACGCGTGGTTCGCCTAGAGGCGACGAAGTCGCTAAAGGATTCTGCGTTGAATTTAGGCACCTTAGAAATCTACGCTAAAAACCAAGACTTATCTTGCTCTCAGCCAGCTCTTTAGCGGTTCCCGTGAAGAAGAATTCGAGGTAGATCGGACCTTTTGGTTTTAGCTCCAACCAGATCTTCATACCCTCGCGAAGGTTTCCCTCGGGACTGTAAACCTTGGCCCAAACCTCACGTTTTCCCAGTAGCTGCCCGTGGTTCAAAACTTGAATTTTGAGTGTGGTTCCAAACTCAGATTCAGCAACATCAGTAATGCCTATAACCTCAAGTCCAGCAAGCTCAGTCACAGATGTTGCGTCTTCGAGCGGGTAGAAATTGACCTCTCCAAATTGCAGTTGAGACACAGCAGTCCGGCTGGCTTCCGTTGAAAGGGTGAAGCTCAGCGGGATAAGCGATAGCAGGGCTAAGAGGGTGCCCAAAACCATCGTGACACTTTGACCTTTTGGGGTTGTAAGCCAGGGCCGCTTCAAGCTATCTCCGAATCAAATTACTTGCTTATGAATCTACCCAAGAAACCGCAGTAGCCTTATTCGGTGCTCAAAATTCACCCAGAAGTCCTAAATGCCCTGCAAAACAATTTGCCGGTAGTTGCCCTTGAATCAACCATCATTTCTCATGGCCTACCGCGTCCAAGAAACCACCAGGCGGCTTTGGACTTCGAGCAAATCCTGCGCGACAAGAATGTTGTCCCCGCGACCATTGCAGTAATCAATGGCATTCCAAATATCGGGCTAGATGAAGCAGCGCTTAATGTCATTGCAAATCAAGACATCGCAAAAGCTTCGGTTCGTGACCTCCCGATTTTGGCAGCCAAGGGCATCTCGGGGGCTACCACTGTGGCTGCCACAGCATTCCTTGCCGCTCAGGCCGGCATTCGAGTATTTGCCACCGGAGGCCTCGGCGGAGTTCACCGCGGAGCGCAAGATAGCTTCGATGAATCAGCAGACCTAACCGTGGTTTCTCAGGTTCCAGTAACAGTAGTGAGCGCTGGCGTGAAGAGTGTTTTGGACATCGCAGCGACCCTGGAGCGACTAGAGACCTTGAGTGTTCCAGTGATCGGTTACGGAACCAAAATCTTCCCAAGCTTCTGGCTGCGCGAGTCCGACTTCACCCTGGAATACCAGGCAGATGACGCCAATGAGGTTGCTCTAGTAATGGCTGCTCGCGGAGATCAGGGTGGGATCGTGGTTGCCAACCCAGTCCCAGCTCACCAAGCCTGGGAGCGCGTTGAGCACGATCGCGTGCTCGCCATCGCCTTCGACGCAGCAGATAAGGCCGGCGTCACCGGCAAGGCAGTAACTCCGTTCTTGTTGCAGTACATCGTTCAGGCATCTGGCGGAGTATCGCTTGAAGTAAACCTAAATCTTGCAAAGAACAACGTCTCGGTGGCTGCAGATATCGCCAACGCTTGGTGCAGGCTGCAGGGCTAATGCCAAAGGTTTTGGTGGTTGGTGATGTCATGGACGACATCTTGGTTCTCCCAAAGGGCGAGATTCGGCTTGATACCGATACCGATAGCCAGATCCAGCAGCAGCCCGGTGGCTCAGCGGCAAACTTTGCTTGCTGGGTAGCGAGCCTTGGTGTCGAAACCCACTTCGTGGGAAGGGTTGGCAGCGAAGACTTCGATCGCCACTCGCAGATTCTTCGAAAGTACAAAGTAGTTCCGCACCTGCAGGTGGATAAAGATCTTCAAACCGGTCGCATTGTGGTTTTAGTGCAGGGGCAACAGCGCAGTTTTCTAACTGACCGCGGAGCTAACAAAAACCTCGATCTCTCCGCAATACCAGAAGAGCTTTTTGGCGATGCGCTCTACATCTCCGGTTATACGGTCTTTGACCAGTCGGTAGAGGTTATGCAGGGTTTGATCCAACGCGCCAAGGGGCACGGCTTTGTTGCCTGCGATCCCGGTAGTGCCGGTTACATCGCAGATCACTCAGTCCACACCTTCTTGGCTGCAATTCAAGGTGTCGATCTGCTTTTGCCTTCCTTGGAGGAGGGTCGAGTCCTGTCCGCCGAATCAAGACCGGAGATCGTGGCGGCTTTACTGGGCGAGTGGTTCCCTCAGGTCACACTTACCCTTGGTGCCGACGGCGTTCAGTTGCAGTCATTAGAAACCAATGAGCACATCCCGGCTTTTGCTGCCGATGCAGTAGATGTCACCGGAGCGGGAGATGCCTTTGCCGCGAAGCTAATTGCGGAGCTACTTACTGGCAAGAACTTTGCTATGGCAGCTCAGAGTGCAGTTAGGTTTGCCGCCAAGGCAGTTACCAAACTAGGCGGACGGCCTTAGTTTCCCTTTGGGTGCCAAACGGTTTTGACTTCCATCAGGTTCGTAATGTGGCTTAGCGAACCCTTGGTTCCGAGACGTGCAAAATCACCCTTGCGAATAACTCGCTTTAGGTTCTGAGCCGCCTGAATCTCAAGCTCTACAAGGTTGCTGGTTCCCTCAAGGTCAATTGCATTTACATCCTGATGTGCGGCAAGCCACGGAGCAATCTCGGCTTCCTTGCCGGTCAAGACATTCACAACACCGCCGGGTAGATCGCTGGTGGCAAGCACCTCGGTCAAAGTGATTGCGGATAGTGGCAGTAGCTCACTGGAAACAACAACAATTGCATTGCCCGAGACAATCGCTGGGGCGATGGTGTTCACCAGGCCCAAAAGTGCGCTGTCCTGAGGTGCAAAGGCAGCGACAACTCCGGTTGCCTGCAGGGTTGAAATGTTGAAGAACGGACCTGCCACCGGGTTCATGTTTCCGGCAACGGCGTCAATCTTGTCGGTCCAGCCTGCGTGCCAAACCCAAGAATCGATTGCTGCATCAACCTCTTGGTTGGCCTGGCGATCGCTCTTGCCGGTTAGGGCTCTAATCTCGGCAACGAACTGCTCGCGACGACCCTCAAGCATCTCGGCGATGCGGTAGAGAACCTGACCGCGGTTGTATGCGGTTGCTCCAGCCCAACCGGACTGAGCAGCGCGAGCTGCAACAACGGCATCTCTGGCATCCTTGCGGGATGCCATTGCAACATTTGCTAGGAACTCACCCTTGGAATCTGCAACCGGGTAAACGCGACCGGATTCAGATCTTGGGAACTTGCCACCGATGAAGAGCTTGTATGTCTTTCTAACATCTAGTCGCATCAGTAACCACCCTTCAGATAAGCGGCCAATCCTTGCTTGCCGCCCTCCCTGCCGTAGCCGGATTCCTTGAAGCCACCAAATGGGCTGGACGGGTCAAACTGGTTGAAGGTGTTAGCCCATACCACTCCAGCGTTTAGCTGGTCGGCGAGCTTCAGAATCCTGGAACCCTTTTCGCTCCAAATGCCGGCGCTCAGACCAAACTCAGTGTTGTTTGCCTTGGTGACAGCCTCTTGCGGGGTGCGGAAGGTCATTACCGAGAGCACCGGTCCAAAGATCTCTTCGCGAGCAACGGTGTTAGCGGGGCTTACGCCAAGCATCAGGGTTGGTGCGAAGAAGAAACCGCTGGTCGGGATTGCGCAAGCCGGAGACCAGCGCTGCGCTCCTTCTTTTTCACCCTGCTTCACAAGTGCTTCGATCTTCGTCAGCTGTGCCTTTGAGTTGATCGCACCGATGTCGGTGTTTTTGTCCATCGGGTCACCAAGTCTTAGTGACTCCATGCGACGCTGCAACTTCTTTAGCAGTTCGTCTTGGATAGATTCCTGCACCAAAAGTCTTGAACCTGCGCAGCAGACATGACCCTGGTTGAAGAAGATGCCGTTGATGATTCCCTCAACCGCTTGGTCAAGAGGTGCATCATCGAAGACGATGTTTGCGGCCTTGCCGCCAAGCTCCAAGGTCACCTTCTTATTGGTGCCGGCAACCTGGCGAGCAATTGCTCTTCCAACCTCGGTTGAACCGGTGAACGCAACCTTGTTGACGTCTTTGTGACCGACAAGGGCGGCTCCGGTGTCACCAAAGCCGGTGACGATGTTGACTACGCCATCTGGCAGCTCTGCCTGCTGGCAGATCTCGGCAAACAGCAGCGCGGTTAGCGGAGTGGTTTCGGCAGGCTTTAGAACAACGGTGTTACCGGCGGCAAGGGCAGGGGCAATCTTCCAGGCCAGCATCATCAGCGGGAAGTTCCAGGGGATGACCTGGGCTGCTACACCGAGAGCTTGTGGGTTTGGTCCAAGACCTGCATAGTCAAGCTTGTCCGCCCAGCCGGCGTAGTAGAAGAACCAGGCTGCCACCAGAGGAATATCAACGTCGCGAGTTTCCTTGATTGGCTTGCCGTTGTTCAAAGTCTCTGCAACCGCTAGCTCGCGAGCGCGCTCCTGAATGATTCTGGCAATGCGGTAGAGGTACTTGCCGCGCTCAGCGCCAGGGAGTTTTGACCAAACTTTTTCGTATGCGTGTCTGGCTGCCTTCACGGCAAGGTCGACATCTTTCTCGGTGCCGTAGGTGATCTCTGCGAGCACCTTCTCATTCGCCGGGTTGATGGTCTGGTAGGTCTTGCCTGGCTTTAGAAACTTGCCATCAATAAAGTGGCCGTAGCTGTCCTTGAAATTCACAAGTGCTTGCGACTCTGGTGCTGGTGCGTATTCGAACATCATTTTCCTTAGTCCACGCTCACATAATCTGGGCCGGAGTAGTTGCCGGTCTTTAGTTTCTGACGCTGCATCAAAACATCGTTTAGCAAACTCGATGCACCGAATCTAAATAGGTCTGGG